>NZ_JAVHZE010000020.1:0-61963 GCF_040981185.1 Kocuria sabuli | reverse complement strand
AACCCCCGGTAGAGCCAGGTCCGCCCCGGCGCCCGGACCGGATCACGCTCCTGCGTCCCATGCTCGAACTCACCTTGCTCGGGAATGACACCCTCGGACCGTTCGCTCATGTCCTCCACCTCGCACCGCGTCGTGTTGTGGAGGAAAACGTAGCAGTCGGTCACAGGGGCGACAAGACGCGCCCGAACACGTCAGTCGCCCTCCGGCGCCCGCCGGGGGAACCGGTTGCGCAGGTTCTCCCGCGCCACCGCCGAGAGGTTCTCGACCGGCAGCCCGGCCGGGCAGACCTCCACGCAGTCGCCCAGCAGGGAGCACGGGCCGAACTCGTCCTCCGCCGCCGCGAGCACCTTCGCGGAGCGGTCGCGGCGCTCGTCGTCGGTCTTGGCCAGCGGCGGCAGCTCCCGCAGCATCGTGCCCACGAACAGCTGCCCCGAGCCGTTGGGGCAGGAGGAGATGCACGCCCCGCAGCTGATGCAGCCGCCGTTGGCCAGTGCCTTCATGGCCACGGGGAACTTGCCCGCCTTGGCCACCCGGCGCAGGGCCTTCTTGTCCACGGAGAGGTCCTGCTTCACGGGCAGCGACGCCGCGCGCAGCGGCTCGATCCGCACGCGGTCCCCGTCGCGGTAGGCGCCCAGGTGCTGCATGCAGCTGGCCGCGTTGCGCTCCGGTCCGTGCGCCACGCCGTCGACCGTGACCCCGCACTTGCCGCACACGCCCTCGCGGCAGCCGTCGTCGAAGGCGACGGGCTCCTCGCCCGCGGCCTCCAGCTGCGCGTTGATCCGGTCGAGCAGCTCCAGCACGGTCATGTCCGGGCCGGCGTCCGGGACGTCGTAGGTCGTGAAGTCCCCGGGCTCGTCCGGGGAGGGCTGGCGCCACACGTCCACGGTCAGGGAGAAGGTGCTCACTCGCTCAGGTCCTTGTCGTCTCGGGGGAGGGGATCAGCGGACCGCGCGGGTCAGCACGGCCACCGGGATCGTGGTGTTGCCGGCCGCCACCACGGCGCCGAAGGCGTTGGCGGCGATCCGCAGCCGCCGCTGGAAGCGCCGGTCGCAGCCGACCCCGACGTCGTTGGCGATCTCCGGGATGCCGTGCACCAGGTGCGCGGCCAGCGCGGCCATCGACACGGCGTACGCGACCGCCACGGGCGGGCGGGACAGGCTGGAGACCAGGTTGGCGTAGGCGCTGCCGTGCACGAAGTCCCGGGCGGCGGCGGGGCGGGCCCCCAGGGTCAGGTCCAGGACGTGGAAGGCGGTGAACAGCCCCAGCACGCCGCCGGTGCTGCGCATCGAGCGCCGGAGCACCTCCCACGGGGAGCGGCGCCGTCCGCGCGGGCGCCGGGGCCCCCGCGGCAGGAGCGTGCCGTTGGCCCGCCAGGCGCGGGCGGTGAGCACCCCCGCGGCGCCGACGTGGACGACCAGGCACGCGGTCAGGACGCCCCGTGCCGTCCACAGCACGGTCCCGCGCGGGAGCACGGGTGCGCCGGCGGTGCGGAGGAACTCGGCGTAGGCGTCGAACTTCTCCTCGCCCTGGTAGACCTTCAGGTTCCCGAGCATGTGCACCAGCACGTAGCCGGAGAACACGGCGCCGGACCCGGCCATCCCCAGCTTGAGGTCGGTGGCCGACAGCTCGGGCAGCGCCGCCGGGACCGCGATCCGGGGCAGCTCCGGGAGGGGACGCCGCCGGCTCGGCGCGGGGCGCGGTGCCGTGGCGGGGGTGGTGGGGGAGGAGCTCACGGTGTTCATCCTAGAAGTTCGTCACGGAGCGGGTCACACGTCTCAATCTGGGGTCACACGGGTTGACGGCGCGGGGGCGGGCACCCGCGCCGAGCGGGCACGGGAGCACCGCACGGGAGGGAGGAGAGGCTCAGCCGCGCGCGGCCAGCACCTCGGCGATGTGCTCGAGCGCCTCCTCGTTCTGCAGGGAGGAGCGGTCGCCGAGCGGCTCGCCCTCCCACAGCTGCGCGAGCAGGCGCCGGGTGATCTTCCCCGAGCGGGTCTTCGGCAGGTCCGGGACCGCCACGACGGCCCGCGGCCTGGCGATCGGGCCGATCTCGTGCGCCACGTGCTCCCGCAGCGCCGCGGCGAGCTCGTCCTCCGGCACCTGCGCGGCCGCGGGGGTCAGCACGACGTAGGCGAGCACCGCGTGCCCGGTCAGCTCGTCGCGCACGGGCGCGGCCCCGGCCTCCACGACCCACGGGTGCGTGACGAGGGCCGACTCGATCTCGATGGTCGACAGCCGGTGCCCGGAGACGTTGATGACGTCGTCGACCCGGCCCAGGATGTAGATGTCGCCCTCCTCGTCGTAGCGGGCGCCGTCCCCGGCCAGGAACCAGCCCTGCTCGGCGTAGGCCTGCCAGTAGGAGGAGAGGTAGCGCTGCGGATCGCCCCACACCGTGCGGGCCATCGACGGTCCGGTCCGGTCGACGACGACGAAGCCCTGCACCCCGGGCGGGACGGTCTCGCCGGCCTCGTCGACCACGCGCGTGGACAGCCCCGGGAGCGCGCGGGTCGCGCAGCCGGGCTTGGGCGCGGTGCGCGGGGCCCCGGCGTCGAACGTGCCGGGGGGCGCGAACTGGGGGTCGTGCGGGCGGGGGGACATCACGGTGGAGCCGGTCTCGGACTGCCACCACGTGTCCACGACGGGGACCTCGTCGCGGCCCAGCTGGGCGCGCAGCCAGCGCCAGGCCTCCGGGTTGATCGACTCGCCCACGGAGCCGAGCAGCCGGATCGAGTTGAGGTTGTAGATCGGCGGGACGCCCCGCGGGAACGCCCCCATGAGCGAGCGGACCAGGGTGGGCGCCGTGTAGTAGGTGGTGACGCCGTAGCGCTCGACGACCTCGAAGTGCCGGCCCCAGTGCGGGGTGTTCGGCGTGCCCTCGTAGATCACCTCGGACACGCCGTTCACCAGGGGACCGTAGATCTCGTAGGTGTGCGCGGTGACCCAGGCGAGGTCGGCGGTGCACCAGTGCACGGTCGCGTCGACCTTCGCGGGGTCGTTGACCGTGGACAGCTCGTCCGGGCGCAGCGCGCCGTGCTCGTCCTCGACGTCGGGCAGCAGGTCGAACAGCAGGGCGTGCGTGTAGGCGGCCTGCACCAGGTAGCCGCCCATGGTGTGCACCAGGCCCTTCGGCCTCCCCGTGGTCCCGGACGTGTAGATGATGAACAGCGGGGTCTCGGCGTCGAAGGCCTCGGGCACGTGCACGTCGGACTGCTCGGCCACCAGCTCGTGCCACCACACGTCCCGCCCGCGCGTCCACGGGACCGCGTCCTCCTCCTTGGAGTGCACCCCGCGGGTCCCGCGCGGGAGGTCGGTGCGGCCCGGCCGCGAGGTGCGGCGCACCACGACGACGTGCTCGATCGCGTTGTCCCCGCCGCACGCCTCGTCCGCGACGGCCTTGACGGGCACCACGGCCCCGCGCCGGTGCTGCCCGTCCGTGGTCACGAGGACCTTGGCCCCGGTGTCCTCGACGCGGAAGCGCAGCGCCTCGGCGGAGAAACCGCCGAAGACCAGCGAGTGCACGGCGCCGATCCGGGCGCAGGCCAGGGTGATGATGACGGTCTCCGGGATGACGGGCAGGTAGATCACCACGCGGTCGCCCTGCGCCACGCCCAGGGCGAGCAGGGCGTTGGCCGCCCGGGAGACCTCCCGCTGCAGGTCCGCGTAGGTGTAGACCAGGCGGTCGCCGGGTTCCCCCTCGAAGTGCAGCGCGACGTGGGCGCCGCGGCCGGCCTCGACGTGGCGGTCCACGCAGTTGTGCGCCACGTTGAGCTTCCCGCCCTCGAACCACGCGAGCTCCGGGACCGACCAGGTGGGGACGCCGTCCTCGTCCTGGCCGATCCGCCGGGGCGGGTCGAAGCGGTGCGCGGTGCGCCACGGCTCGGCCCAGTCGAGCCGGGAGGCCTGCCCCTCCCAGAACGCGACGCGGGCGGCGTCGGAGACCAGGGCCGGGTTCGGGGTGGGGGAGAGCGGGTCGCTCCAGCTGGGGCTCACGTGCTGCGGTCCTTTCCTGGCTGCACCATTGCTCGCTGCACCGCTCCTGCGTGCGCAGCTCCTGCCTGCACGGTCGCGCCCACTGTGGCAGGCGCGTGTGTCAGGCCCATTTCTTGACGGCCCACTTCTCGAACACGCCGAGCAGCGCGTCCGAGAGCTTGCCGAGCACGGCCAGCAGGACGATCGCCAGCAGCAGGCGGTCGGTGCGGCCGTTGTTCTGCGAGTCGGTCAGCAGGAAGCCCAGCCCCATGGACGCGCCCAGGAGCTCGGCGGCCACCAGGAACAGCCACGCCTGGGCCAGGGCCAGGCGCAGGCCCGAGATCACCGAGGGCATGACCGCCGGCAGCTGCACGGTGGTGAGCAGGCGCAGCCCGTGCACCCCGAAGGCCCGGGCCGCCTCGAGCAGGTTGCGGTCCACGTGCTGCAGGGCGGCGGAGACGGTGGTGTAGACGGGGAAGAACGCGCCGATGGCCACCAGCGTCACCTTGGAGTCCTCGCCCAGGCCGATCCACAGCAGCAGCAGCGGCACCCACGCCAGCGAGGGCACCGCGCGGAAGGCCCCGATCGTGGGGCCGACCAGCGCGGAGCCCCAGCGGGAGAGGCCGATGAAGGAGCCCGCCGCGAGGCCCAGCCCGGCGCCGAGCAGGAACCCGGCCAGCACCCGCTGGGTGGAGATGCCCACGTGCGTCCACAGCTCGCCCCGGGACAGCAGGTCGGCACCGGCCTCCAGGACCGTCAGCGGTGCGGGCAGCTGGACGGCGCTGAAGACCCCGGTGGTGGAGAGCACGTGCCACAGCACCAGCAGCGCGGCCGGCAGGAGCAGGCCCAGCCCGGTGCGGAGCAGCGGCCGTCGGCGGGGCGCCGCGACGGGGGCGGGCGCCCCGACCGGGTCGCCGGTGCGGACGGCGTCCCCGGCCGGGGCGAGCGGCGTCGTCACTGCCCGCCCCCGAGAGCCCCGGCCACGCGCTCCGCGTCGGCGTTCTCGGCGTGGGTGCTCTCCACGAGGCTCGCGAGGGCCTCGTCGATCTTCTCCTGGCTGCTCACGTCCCCGGACTCCACGAAGATCGGCCCGACCTTCTCCAGGACCGCGAGCTGCTCCTCGCCGGGCACGTGGTCGATGTCCAGGTTGGTCCGCTCGAGCACCTTCTCGGCCACGGAGAGCTCGATCCCGGCCGCGTCGGCGAGCAGCTGCGCCGTCTCGTCGGGGTGGGTCAGGGCCCACTCCCGGGCGTAGGCGTAGACGTCCACCACGGTCTGCGCCGCCTCGGGCCGCTCCTCGAGGAAGTTCTCGTGCGCGTTGAGGAAGCCGTAGGTGTTGAAGTCCACGTTGCGGTAGAACAGCTCGGCGCCGTTCTCCTCCGCGGCGGCCATGATCGGGTCCAGCCCGGACCAGGCGTCCACCTGGCCGTTCTCCAGGGCCGAGCGGCCGTCGGCGTGCTGGAGGTTCTGGATCGTGACGTCCGCCGGGTCCACGCCGCCCTGCTCGAGGGCCTGGAGCAGGAAGAAGTAGGGGTCGGTGCCCTTGGTGGCCGCCACGGTCCGGCCCTCGAGGTCGGCCACGGACGCCACCCCGGTGTCCGGGGTGGTCACGAGCGCGGACCACTCCGGCTGCGAGTAGAGGTCGACGACCTTGATCGGGGTGTCGTTGCTGCGGGCCAGCAGGGCGGCGGAGCCGGCGGTGGAGCCGATGTCGACGGCCTCCGCGCGCAGCGCCTCGTTCGCCTTGTTCGAACCCGCGGACTGCACCCACTCGACCGTGGTGCCCTCCTCGGCGAAGGCGGCCTCGAGCCAACCCTTCTCCTTGATGACGACGGAGAGCGGGTTGTAGGTGGCCCAGTCGACCACGACGGTGTCGTCGCCGCCGGCCTCGGCCTCGCCGGAGCCCTCACCCGCCATGCACCCGGTCAGGGTCAGGGCGAGAACGGCCGTGAGGGCGGGGATCGCGCGGGCGGAGCGCGGGGAGAGCGGCATGGTGGGGCCTTTCGTGGTGGGGCGGAGTGCGGCGCGGGGTCGTCGTCGTGCCCGGCGGGCGGGGACGGCCGGGGTCAGCGGGCCGCGGGGTGGTGGGCGTCGACGCCCAGGTGGCCGAGCAGCTGCACCCGCAGCCCGGCGAGGACCTCGGAGGCGCGGTCGCGGGGGCGCTCGCCGGGGACGGAGAGCACCGTGCTGATCGAGGCGGGGGCGGTCGGGCCGGTGCGGCCCAGGACGACCACCCGGTCCGCGAGCTGCAGCGCCTCGTCGACGTCGTGGGTCACGAGCAGGACGGTGGTCGGCTGGGCCGCGTGGACGGTGAGCAGGAGGTCCTGCATCTGCATCCGGGTCAGGGCGTCGAGCGCGCCGAACGGCTCGTCGAGGAGCAGCACCCCGGGGTTGCGGGCCAGCGCCCGGGCCAGCGACGCGCGCTGGGCCATGCCGCCCGAGATCGCCCGGGGACGGTGACCGGCGTGCGCGGTCAGCCCGACCAGGCGCAGCAGGTCGTCGATCACGGCGTCGCCCTCGGCCCGGCTCAGCCCGGAGGGCAGACCCAGGCGGACGTTCTCGCGCACGGAGCGCCACGGCAGCAGCCGGGGCTCCTGGAAGGCGACGGCGCAGCGCGGGTCGATCCCGGAGACGGGCGTGCCGTCGATGAGCACCCGGCCCGCCGAGGCGGTGTCCAGGCCGGCCGCGGCCCGCAGCAGCGTGGACTTGCCGCACCCCGAGGGCCCCAGGATCGCCACGACCTCGCCGGGCCGGGCCGTGACGTCGACGTCGTGCAGGACGTGGTGGGCCTGCCCGCCCGACGGGAACGCCTTGCCGACGTGTTCGAAGGCCACCGAGAAGGCGCGCTTGCGGGAGACCGGTGCGGTGGCGGTGGACGGTGCAGAGCCCAGCAGAGACGTGCCCATGATCAACTCCATCGGTCCTGGCATTAGCACCTCGCACGGGGAGTCGGACGGATCCGTGCCGGTTGCTGCGACGTCGACGAGCCAGGTCTCTCAGCCGCTCCGGATGGTTACCGGCCCCATTGAACGTGCTCCCCGGGGTGCCTGGCAAATCCCGCCGGGCGCCCGCGCGGAGCTGCTGCCGCTCCTCGGCCGGCGTCCCCGGCCGGCGGGAGACTGTCCGGAGGAGCGGCTCGGGTGCCAGGATGGGTCCATGAGCCGCAACGACCCCGCCGTGATCGACCGCCTGATGACGCAGCCCGGCCGGTGGGCCGTCGTGGGGCTGACCGGCAACACCGCCCGCACCGCGCACCCGGTGGCGGCGCGGATCCGCGACGACCTCGGCATGACGATCGTCCCCGTCAACCCGAAGGGCAAGGCGGTCCACGGCGAGCCCGGGTTCCGCACCCTCGCCGAGGTCCCGCAGCCCGTCGACGTGGTGGACTGCTTCGTCAACTCCCGCCGGGTCGGCGCGGTCGTGGACCAGGCCGTCGCCGCCGGCGCGAAGGCCGTGTGGCTGCAGCTGGGCGTCGTGGACCACGACGCCGCGGCCCGGGCCGCCGCCGCCGGACTCGACGTGGTCATGGACACCTGCCCGCTGATCGAGCTCCGGGCGCGGCTGCAGCGGGGCTGGACGCTGGACCCGCGGCGCACCCCGCCCCTCGCTCCGCCCGCCTGAGCCGCTCCGCTCCCGGCTCCTCCCGGGCCGGATCCTCCGGGCGCGGTCCGGTGTGACGCAGGTTGCACCGCCCGCGGTGCGAGCCGCTAAGCTGGTCCGCGACGACGATGACGAGACCCGACGCGAAGCTCTGGCTGGTCGGGCGGCAACCCTCTCCCGTAGCGGGGTGCCCCAGATGAACATCGGGCCGCGGCGCACACGCCTCGTGGCAAGTACGGCGCCCACCAGTGCGTCGGACCCGCGAGCAGGTCCCCAGGACGCACGGGCGCGGGTCGTCAGCGATCCGGGAGGACCACCCATGAGCAAGCGCATCGCCCTCAACGCCTTCGACATGAGCTGCGTCGGCCACCAGGCCCCCGGCCTGTGGAAGCACCCGCGCTCGCGGGCCGACGAGTACAACACCCTCGAGTACTGGACGGACGTCGCCCAGGTCCTGGAGCGGGGCCTGTTCGACGCGATGTTCCTCGCGGACGTCGTCGGGTACTACGACGTGTACCAGAACTCCGCGGCGCCGGTGATCAAGGACGCCACCCAGATCCCGGTCAACGACCCCTTCATGCAGATCTCCGCGATGGCGGCCGTGACGAAGCACCTGGGCTTCGGGGTGACCAGCGCGATCACCTACGAGCAGCCGTACCCGCTGGCCCGGAAGTTCGCGACCCTCGACCACCTGACGAAGGGCCGGATGGGCTTCAACGTGGTGACGTCCTACCTGAAGTCCGCCGCCGAGAACCACGGGCTGACGGAGCAGATCTCCCACGACGAGCGCTACGAGATCGCCGAGGAGTTCATGGAGGTCTGCTACAAGCTGTGGGAGGGCTCCTGGGAGGACGGCGCGGTCAAGCGCGACCGGGCCAACGGGGTCTTCGCCGATCCCTCCCTCGTGCACCCCATCCAGCACCACGGCAAGTACTTCGACGTCCCCGGCATCGGGCTGACCGAGCCGTCCCCGCAGCGCACCCCGCTGATCTTCCAGGCCGGAGCCTCCTCCCGCGGACGCGCGTTCGCCGGCCGCCACGCGGAGGCGGTGTTCGTGGGCGGCATCCGCCCGGACCTCACCCGCGTGGTGACCGACAAGCTGCGCGACGAGGCGCAGGCCCAGGGCCGGGACCGGGACGACCTCAAGATCTTCGCCATGCTGCACGTGATCGTCGACGAGACGGACGCGAAGGCCGAGCAGAAGCGCCGCGACTACGAGCGGTACGCGGACGCCGACGGCGCGCTGGGCCTCGTGGGCGGCTGGTCCGGCGTGGACCTGGGCCGGTACGACGAGGACGACGTCCTGGAGTACATCAAGACCGACTCGATCCAGTCCTTCCTGACCCCCTTCACCACGGCCGATCCCCACAAGAAGTGGACGGTCAGGGAGGTCGCGAAGCACATCTCGATGGGTGGCATGGGCGTGCCGATCGTCGGCTCCCCGCAGACCGTGGCCGACGAGCTCGAGCGGTGGATCGACGACGGCGGGCTGGACGGCATCAATCTCGCCTACCACGTCTCCCCGGGCTCGTTCGAGGACTTCGTGGAGTGGGTCGTGCCGGAGCTGCAGAAGCGCGGCCGCTACCGCACCGCGTACGAGGGCACCACGCTGCGCGAGAACGTCTACGGCGCCGGACGGACCAAGGTGCTGGACACCCACCCGGCCGCGAGGTACCGGGGCGCCTACGCGGGCAGGGCCTCCGCGGCGGACACGCCCGCCCGCGTGCCCACGTCCTGAGCCGTTCCCCGGTCCGCGCCAGACTTCTCGCGCGGCGGTCTTGGACCTGGCGCGGGAGAGCAGTACGCTAATAGTACAAAGCATGCTTTCCATGACCGTCCGCCATTCCGGGATCCGCGACCCGGGTCACCGCAGACACGAAGGAAGCGAGGCACGACCATGACGACTCCCGCCGCACGGCCGGACCGCCGCACCAACCACCGCTCGCCCGTCCAGACGGCAGCCCTGCTCTACGGGGCCGTCTTCCTGCTCGTGGGCCTCGCCGGGTTCATCCCCGGCATCACCACGAACTACGACCAGCTCATGGTCGCCGGCCACGAGTCCGAGGCGATGCTGATGGGCATCTTCCAGGTCTCCTGGCTGCACAACATCGTCCACCTGCTCTACGGCGTCGCCGGCATCGCCCTGTCCCGCTCCGGCTCCGGCGCCCGCAACTTCCTGCTGTGGGGCGGCCTGGTCTACCTCGTCCTGTGGATCTACGGCCTGCTCGTGGGGCACGAGTCGCAGGCGAACTTCGTCCCCCTGAACAGCGCCGACAACTGGCTGCACCTGTTCCTGGGCGTGACCATGGTGGCCCTGTCCTTCCTGCGCCGCGACACCCGCGACCGCAACACCACCGGCCCCGCCTACTGACCCGGCCGGCCCACCGCGCCGCACGATGACGACGGCTCCCCCACCTCGGTGGGGGAGCCGTCGTCGTCGGTGACCGGTCAGCCGGCCGGGGCGGCGCTCCAGCGCAGCAGGGCGGCGATGTCGACGCCGTCGGGCAGCGCCCCGGGAGCGAGGAACACGGGGCGGGCGTCCGTCAGCAGCGCGGCCCGCACCAGGGCCTCGGCGGCCGGGACCCGGCCGAGCGCCGTGGCGCCCAGGGCGTCCGCCTCGTCGACGGCGATCCACGGCTCGGCGTCCAGCACGACCAGCTCCGCCTCCGCGTCGAGGGCGTTCTCGTCGATGAGCACGGTCTCCGCCTGCGCCTGCTGCAGCGCGGCGACGACGGGGGCGACCCCGTGCACGGCCGTGCGGTCCGGACCGTTCTCCTGCTCCGCGAGCCGTTCCAGCAGCGCCTGCTGCCGGCGGGCGATCAGCTCGCCCACGGAGCGGTCGATCTGCTCCGCGAGGTCGGCGGAGTCGCTGCCGTCGGCGCGGGTGTTGGCGTTGACCATGCTCACGAGGGGCTGGACCGCCTTGGACAGCTGCTCCTCCACGAGGCCCCGCGCCCTCATGTCCCCGGCGAGGACGACGAGCTGGGCGCCGCTCTCGGCGACGGCCTTGTCGATCTGCTCGGCGACCTGCTCCGTGTTGCGCCGCCACACGACCTCGGTGTGGCGCTGCCAGCGCGCCTGGGACCAGCCGCCGCCGGGGAACTTGTTGATGTGGTTGGTCTCGCCCTCGATCTGCTGCTCGCCCTCGGCCCTGCGCCCGCTGGCGCGCTGCAGCCGGATCTCGCCGCCGTCCCGGCTGACCTCGGCGACGACGTAGGGGAAGTCGTCGGGGCGGTGGCGGAACAGGGGGGTGAGGTCCGGGGCCGCGTCCACCCTGACCACGCCGGGCCCGGCCAGCGGTCCGGGCAGCACCTCGTCGATCTCCACGGTGCCGTCGCGCACCACGAGGAACCGGCTCACCGGGTCCGGCAGGCCCTCCGCCGGTCGCACCGCGGCCTCCACCGCGGCGAGGTCCGCCCGGGCCGCCCCCTGCCGCTCGAGTTCCCGGCAGATGTTCTCCGGCAGGACGTCGATCGCGTGGAGCGAGTCGACCGTTCCCGTGCTGATGTCCGCGTACACGGTGCACCAGGGGCCCTTGCTCTTGAACAGTTCGGCGTAGCGGTGGAATCGGCTCGTCATGATGGACAACTCCTGCTGTTGAGCGGTGCTTCCTGTGGTGCAGACCACGTTATCGGACGGTCCGGGGCTGGGAACAGAAGACGCGGCGAGTATGGTCGGTCTCACGCGACCGGTCGCGCGACCGGTCGCCCCGTTGGTCCCACGACGCAGGAGGTAGCCATGAGCGACGCACTCGGCCCGAGCGGCGAGTACAACGAGGCCGACCGGCTCGAGCAGTCGATCGACGCCCAGCCGCCCGAGATGGACGACCAGGACTCCGAGGCGGCCGTGCAGGCCCCCGAGCGCTCGGAGGCCTCCTCCCTGGAGGCGAATCCGGCCGACATGGAGGAGCAGGACCAGGAGGTGGGCCTCGAGGACCCCGACGAGGGGTCCACGCTCGAGCAGCTGTGACTCCGGCGCCGCGCGGGGCACCCGGCCGGGCCGGGGCCCCGCGCGGCCGTCCTCCCGGACCGCGGACCGGCCGCCGCCGGAGGGCAGGACCACTCCCTCGGCGCCGTCCCGGTCTCGGGCGGAGCGGGCGCGGAAGAATTCTCCGAGAAAAAATGTGACCTGCTGCATCCAGGAGGGCATCGGCGCCGGTAGTACGGGTGCAAGGTCGATTCCGCTTCCCCCGGGGAGCCCGTTCAAGGAGCAATCATCATGCGCAAGACCCTTTCCGCCGCAGCAGTCCTCGGCCTCGGTGCCGGTGCCCTCACCATGACCCCCGCGTTCGCCGCCGAGCACGCGGAGCTCTCCGTGCTCCACGGCGTCCCGGACACCGTCGTGGACGTGTACGTGAACGGCGACCTGACTCTGGACAACTTCGAGCCCGGCACCCTGGCGGGCCCGCTCGAGCTGCCGGCCGGCAGCTACGACCTCGCGATCACGGCCCCGGACGCCGCCGACGCCTCGGAGCCCATCATCGGCCCCGTGACGGCCCAGCTGGAGACCGGGATGAGCTACACGGCCGCGGCCCACCTGGACACCGAGGGCAACCCGACGGCCGCCCTGTTCACCAACGACATGTCCGAGATCGAGGCGGGCAAGTCCCACCTGACGGTCCGGCACGTGGCGGCGGCCCCGGCCGTGGACGTCCTCGCCGGTGGCCAGCCGATCATCACGGGGCTGGAGAACCCGAACGAGGAGACGCTGCCGGTCGACGCGGGCACGGTCTCCGCGGCCGTGGCGGCCGCGGGCACCACCGAGCCCGTGATCGGCCCGACCGACCTCCAGCTGGCGGAGGGCACCCACAACATCGTGTACGCGTGGGGCTCCCTCGAGGCCGGTAACCTGGCCCTCGCCGTCCAGACCCTGGAGGGCATGGAGCAGGCGCCCGGGGCGGTGCCCGGCGGGCAGTCCGGTCTCGCGGCCCAGGAGCAGCGCACGATGCTGACCGCCGGCCTCGCGGCAGCCGGCGCGCTCGGGCTGCTCGGCGCGGCCTTCGGCGCCCGCCGGGTGCTCGCGGGCACCCGCCGGTAGTGAGCCGCCCCGGCAGCCACGGTCCGGGTGCGCGGCAGGCTCCGGCCCACCGCGCACCCGGGCCCGCTACTCCCGGCGCCCGTCGTCGTCGCCTGGCGGCGGTGGGCGCCGGGGCCCTCGCCTCCGTGTCGCTGCTCGTCGCGGCGGCCGTCACCGCGCTCCCCGCGGAGGGCGGCGCCCCACCGGCCGGGCCCCTGGCGGCCGGTCCGTACGCCGGATCCGGGACCGTGCCGGTCCCGGCCGTGGACCGTCCGGAGGTCGCCGCGCCGCCGGCACGGATCCCCGAGCAGGTGCCCGTGGCCCCCGCCACCCAGGCGCCCGCCCAGGAGGTCCCCGCGCCGGTGCGGGTCGTCGTGGACGGGTCGCCGATCGACATGCCGGTGGTGCCGGTGGGGGTCGAGGACGACAGCGTCATGACCATCCCGGACAACCACGTGGAGCTCGGCTGGTACCGGTACGGGCCGGCTCCCGGCGCGGACGAGGGCGCCGCGGTGGTGGCGGGCCACGTGGACACCCTCACCGAGGTCACGCCCATGGCCCGGCTGAAGGACGTGCCGGTCGGGGCGGAGGTCCGGGTGGAACGGGCGGACGGCAGCGTCCTGCGCTACCGCACCGAGTCCGTCCGGCACGTCCACAAGAGGTCCCTCGCGGACGCGGACCTGTTCCGCCGCACCGGCGAGCCCGTTCTCCACCTCGTGACGTGCGGCGGGGAGTGGCTCGAGGAGATCGGGGACTACGAGGACAACGTGGTGCTGAGAGCGGTTCCGGTGCCCTGAGGAGCGGGAGGATGCGGTGTCCATGACCGGATGGGCCGTGTCCACTAGGCTGGGCACGACGCCGACGCCCGGGGAGCACCCGGCCGCCGGCCCCGACGACCACCGGCCCCCGAGGAGCCCTCGCACGATGCCGACGCCGCCCCCGCAGTGGGGACCCGAGCTCGACACCGCGTTCGCCGCGGGGGACGAGCACGCGCTCAGCGCTGCCTACCGGCACTGCGCGGGCGTCATCCGCGGTCTCGCGGTCCGGTCCCTGCGCGACGAGGCCGCGGCGGACGACGTCGTCCAGGAGGTCTTCGTCCGGGCATGGAAGTATCGGTCCGGGTACCGGCCGGAGCACTCCTCGGCCCCCGCCTGGCTCGTCGGGATCGCACGCAACTGCATCGTCGACGCCGCGCGCAGCGCGGGCCGCGAGGCGGAGCGCCGTGAGGCGGACGCCGTCCGGTCGGACCGGGAGCCGCGGCACGAGGAGGCGGACCTGCTCGTGGACCGGCTCGTGGTGCGGGCGGAGGTCGAACGGCTCGGCCCGCCCCGCTCGACGATCATGGCGCTGGCGTTCTACGAAGAGCTCACCCACCAGCAGATCGCCCAGCACCTGGACCTGCCGCTCGGCACGGTCAAGAGCCATCTGAGGCGTGGCCTCACCAACCTACGGACACGATTGAAGGACGACCATGGCGCACCTGAGTGAGGAGACGCTGACGCTCCTGGCTCTGGGTGAGGCCGACGACCCCCGGAGCCATGACCACCTCTCGGCGTGCCCGGAATGCGCCGCGGAGCTCGCCGACCTCGAGCACGTGGTGCGGGCCGGCCGCGCGGAACCGACCGCCCCCGCGGCGCCCGGGCCCGGGGTCTGGGCCGCGATCCACGCCGAGCTGGGCCTGTCGGACGACGTCGCGGCGGACCCCTTCGGGGGCACCCGGGAGACAGGGACGGACGAGGCCCCCGGCCGGGCCGTGCCCGCCGCCGGTGGTCCCCACGACGACGCCGGCGCGACCGTCGTGGACCTCGCGTCCCGCCGCCGGCGCGGGGTGCCCTACCCGCTCGCCGCGGCCGCGGCCGCGGCCGCGCTGCTGGTGGGCGGCGCCTCGGTGTGGGGTGCGCAGCGGCTGGGCCTGGGGCCGGAGCCGCAGGTCCTGGCCACGGCGGAGCTGGAACCGCTGGCCGGCTACACCGCCCGGGGCACGGCCGAGGTGGACGAGCGCCCGGACGGGACCCGCCGGCTGGTGGTGCGCACCGATCCCGCCGACGTGGACGGGTTCAAGGAGGTCTGGCTGCTCGCGCCCGACGCGCAGCGGATGGTGAGCCTGGGCGTGATGGCCGGCGACGAGGCGGAGTTCGTGCTGCCGGAGAACCTGGACGTCGGGGAGTTCCCGGTCGTGGACGTCTCCGACGAGCCGGTCGACGGCGACCCGACGCACTCGGGGGACTCGATCGTGCGGGGCGTCCTGGAGGCCTGAGCGGGCCGGATCAGAGCAGGGCCGAGGTCAGCCGGGCCACGTTGTCCGCGTACTTGTGCCACAGCGGCCGCCGCTTCCACTCGTCGAAGTCCAGCAGCGTGCTGGTGGCGTGGTACTCGTCGACCACCGCGTCCATCCGCCGCCGGAACTCGCGGTCCACGATGTACACGGACACCTCGAGGTCGAGGGCGAAGGAGCGCTCGTCCATGTTGGAGGAGCCGATCACGGAGACGTAGTCGTCCACGAGCACGAACTTGGCGTGCAGCACGGTGGGGGCCCGGTACCGGTAGATCTTCACCCCGGCCTCCACGAGCTCCTGGTAGTAGGAGGCCTGGGCGTGGTAGGCCAGGAAGTGGTCGGAGGTCTCGCCCACGAACAGCTGCACGTCCACCCCGGACTGCGCCTCGGTGGTGAGCGCGTGCATCAGCGACTCGTCGGGCACGAAGTACGGGCTCGCGATGACGATCCGCTCGTTGGCGTTGTAGATGAGGTGGTTGAACAGGCGCAGGTTGTTCTCCGTCTCGAACCCGGGCCCGGAGGGCAGCACCTGGGCGAAGACGGGTCCTTCGACGTCGGCCAGCTCACGGTTGACCTCGTCGAGCAGGAGGTCACCGGTCTCGGAGTACCAGTCGCTCGTGAACAGGGCGTTGAGCTCGGCCACGACCGGGCCGCTGCACTGGATCATCAGGTCCTTCCACACGAGGCCCTTCCGCAGGTTCTTCCGCTTGTTGTAGGAGCGGTGGATGACGTTCTGCGATCCGGTGAAGGCGAGGTCGCCGTCGACCACCAGGATCTTGCGGTGGTTGCGCAGGTCGGGCCGCTGCCACTCGCCCCGCCACGGCCGCACGGGGAGCATGCGCTGCCACGGGAAGCCGGAGCGGTCGAAGTGCTCGACGAGCTCCCGGTAGCCCGGGTAGCCGACCGAGCCGAGGTGGTCGATCAGCACGCGGACCCGCACGCCCCGCTCGTGGGCGCGCACCAGGGCGTCGAGGAGCACCCGGGAGGTGTCGTCGATGGCCACGATGTAGAACTCGAAGTGGACGTAGTCCTCGGCCCGGTCCACCGCCTCCGCCATGATCCGGAGGCACTCGTGGTTGTCCGTGAGGATCTCGAAGGAGTTGCCGCCGACCATGGGCAGCGCCCCGAGCTTGTAGTTGAGCGCCGCGGTGGACTCGATCCAGTCCGGCAGCTGCTCCTGGGCGTTGCCGAGGATGTGGGAGTCGGGGGTGTTCTCGCGGATGACGTCGTTCATCTTCGCCTGCATCGCCATCCGCTTCCGGGGCAGCCGGGCGGAGCCGATCACCAGGAAGAGGAGCAGCCCCAGGATGGGCAGCAGGAAGATGGCCAGCAGCCACGCCAGCGCGACCGACGGGCGGCGGTTGTGCGGGATCCAGCCGAGCGCCACGAGGCGCACGGTCCAGTCGACCACGACCAGGGACGCGATGATCCACTCGGGCAGCGTGTCGAGGGCCAGCAGGTCGTAGGGGAAGAAGCGGGCGTCCACCACGTCAGCCTAACGGCGCCGTGCTGCCGGGCCCGCCCGGGTCAGGCGGGGCGCGGCATGAAGTAGTCGGTCTCCAGGCCCGGGCTCTCGCGCTGGACGAAGCCCGCCGCGACCAGCGCCTGCGCGGCCGGGGCGTTGTCCCCGGGCACGCTCGCCCGCACGCCGGTGACGGAGGCGTGCGTGAACGCCACCCGCAGGAGCGCGGCGATCCCCTCCTGCGCGTACCCCCGGTCCCGGTGCTCCGGCGTCAGGGAGCCCACGACCTCCAGCTCGTCGTCGATCGGGGGGCCCACGAAACCGGCGGTGCCGACGACCTGGCCGGTCGCCTTCTCGACGACGGCCATCCGGGCGTAGACGGACTCCGTGAAGAAGTAGCCGCCGGCCAGCAGGGACTCCCGGGCGAAGTCCACGTCCGCCGCCCCGGGGAACCCAGCGGAGAAGTGCGGCGCGGTCTCGCCCGCCGCCACGGCGTCGAGCTCCTCGGCGGTGAACGGGCGGAGCAGGAGCCGGTCGGTCTCCAGGACGGGTGCCGGGCGCAGGGCCTCGAGGTCCTCAGTCATGCTGGTGCTGCTTTCTGCGTGCGCGGGGCGCGCGGGGTACGGAACAGGATCCGGGGACGCCCGCGCCCGGGGCGGGGGCGTCCCCGGGGATCAGCCGAAGTACTTCGGGAGGGTGCCCTCGTGGGCCTCGCGGAGCTCGTCCAGGCCGACGCCGAACTCGCCCTGGACGTCGAGCGCGTGGTTCTCGGCGTCCACGACGCCGATCCGCGTGTGCGGGTAGGACCGCATGGTGCACATGTCCTTGAACCGCACCTCCTCGCTGCGCGGCACGGCCACCACGGCCCGCCCCTGCGTCTCGGAGAAGAGCATGGTGAACAGGTCCACGCCGTCGCGCTCGCACACCTCGCCCAGGCCGATGCGCGCGCCGACGCCGAAGCGCAGCGCCATCTCCGCCAGGGTCGCGGCGAGGCCGCCCTCGGCGACGTCGTGGGCGGCGTCGATCATGCCGTCGCGGGACATGTTGATCAGCAGGTCGCCGAGCAGCTTCTCCCGGGCGAGGTCCACGGCCGGGGGGAGCCCGCCGAGGTGCCCGCGCAGGTTCGCCCACTCGGAGCCGTCGAGCTCGTCCTGCGTGGTGCCGAGCAGGTAGATCGCCTGGCCGTCCTCCCGCCAGCCCGAGGGGGTGCGGCGGCGGACGTCGTCGAGCACGCCCAGCATCGCCACCACGGGGGTCGGGTGGATGGCCACGCCCCCGGTCTGGTTGTACAGGGACACGTTGCCGCCGGTCACGGGCACGCCCAGCTCCTGGCAGCCGTCGGCGAGCCCGCGCACGGCCTCCGCGAACTGCCACATGGTCCCGGGGTCCTCCGGGGAGCCGAAGTTCAGGCAGTCGGAGACGGCCGCGGGGCGGGCGCCGGAGGTGGCCACGTTGCGGTAGGCCTCGGCCAGGGCCAGCTGCGCGCCGGCGTACGGGTCGAGGTAGGCGTAGCGGCCGTTGCAGTCCGTGGACAGGGCCACGCCGAGGCCGGTCTCCTCGTCCACGCGGACCACGCCGGCGTCGTCGGGCATGGCCATGGCGGTGTTGCCCTGGACGTAGCGGTCGTACTGGTCGGTGACCCAGTCCTTGGCGCACAGGTTGGGCGAGGCCATGAGCTCGAGGACGGCGTTCCTGAGCTCCGCGCCGGAGGGCCGGGAGGCGTCGGCCGGGGAGCCGCTGAAGTGCTCGCCCTGGATCCGGTCCTGGTCCGCGGGGCGGTGGTAGGGGCGCTCGTAGACGGGGCCCTCGTGGGCGACGGTGCGCGGGTCGACGTCGACGATGACCTCGCCGTCCCACTCGATCACGAGCCGTCCGGTGTCGGTGACCTCGCCGATCCACGAGTACTCGACGTCCCACTTGGCCATGACCGACTCGAAGTCCGCGACCCGCTCCGGGGTCACGACCGCCATCATGCGCTCCTGCGACTCGGACATCAGGATCTCGCCCGGGGTCAGCGTCGGGTCGCGCAGCAGCACGGCGGTGAGGTCCACGTGCATGCCGCCCTCGCCGTTGGAGGCCAGCTCCGAGGTGGCGCAGGAGATGCCCGCGGCGCCCAGGTCCTGGATGCCCTCCACGAGGGAGCCCTTGAACAGCTCGAGGCAGCACTCGATGAGCACCTTCTCCGCGAAGGGGTCGCCCACCTGCACGGCCGGCCGCTTGGACGGCTTGGCGTCGTCGAAGGACTCCGAGGCCAGCACCGAGGCCCCGCCGATGCCGTCGCCGCCCGTGCGGGCGCCGAACAGCACCACCTTGTTGCCCACGCCGGAGGCGTTGGCCAGGCGGATGTCCTCGTGGCGCATCACACCGACCGCCAGCGCGTTGACCAGCGGGTTGCCCTGGTAGACGGAGTCGAAGACGACCTCGCCGCCGATGTTCGGCAGGCCCAGCGAGTTGCCGTAGCCGCCCACGCCCGCGACGACGCCGTGCACCACGCGCGCGGTGTCCGGGTGGTCGATCGCGCCGAAGCGCAGCGGGTCCATCACGGCCACCGGGCGGGCGCCCATCGAGATGATGTCGCGCACGATCCCGCCCACGCCCGTGGCGGCGCCCTGGTAGGGCTCCACGTAGGACGGGTGGTTGTGGGACTCGATCTTGAAGGTCACGGCCCAGCCGTCCCCGAGGTCCGTGACGCCGGCGTTCTCGCCGATGCCGACCATCAGGTCCTTCTTCATCTCCTCGGTGACCTTCTCGCCGAACTGGCGCAGGTGGACCTTGGAGGACTTGTAGGAGCAGTGCTCGGACCACATGACCGAGTACATCGCCAGCTCCGCGGCGGTGGGGCGGCGGCCGAGGATCTTCTTGATCTCCTCGAACTCGTTGTCCTTGAGGCCCAGCTCGGCCCAGGGCAGCCCGGTGTCGGGGGTGCCCGTCGCGTGCTCGACGGTGTCCAGGTTGAAGTGCTTCTCGCTCATGGAGTGTTCGGTGTCCCTTACTTGACCAGTGCCTTGAGGGCGGAGACGAACAGGCCCAGCCCGTCCGTGCCGTCGCGCATGCCGACCTCGCCGGCGGCCGAGGAGTCCGCGCCGAAGCCCGGCTCCACGGCGTGCTCGGGGTGCGGCATGAGGCCCACCACGTTGCCGCGGGCGTTGGAGATGCCGGCGATGTCCCGGCGGGAGCCGTTGGGGTTGAAGCCCACGTACCGGAAGACCACGCGACCCTCGGCCTCGAGGGCGTCGAGCGTCCTCTCGTCCGCCACGTACTGGCCGTCCTGGTTCTTCAGCGGGATCACGATCTCCTGGTCCTGCTCGAACTCGGTGGTCCACACGGTCGCGTTGTTCTCCACGCGCAGGCGCTGGTCCCGGCACAGGAACTTCAGGTGGTCGTTCTTGACCATGGAGCCCGGCAGCAGGTGCGACTCGGTCAGCACCTGGAACCCGTTGCAGATGCCCAGCACCGGCAGGGGGGAGGAGCCGGAGGTGCCCGCGGCGTCCGCGGCCTCGACGACCCGGTCCATGATGGGGGCGAAGCGGGCGATGGCCCCGGCCCGCAGGTAGTCGCCGTAGGAGAAGCCGCCCGGCAGGATTACCGCGTCGACGTCCTGCAGGTCCTCGTCGGCGTACCAGAGGGGGACGGGGGTCCCGCCGGCGAGAGTGACGGCCCGCGCGGCGTCGCGGTCGTCCAGGGTGCCGGGGAAGGTCACCACGCCGATCCGGGCGCCCGCGAGCGCGGTGTCCGGTGCGGGGCTGGAGAGGTCCGCGATCAGCGGGGTCTCGGCGCCGGGCATGCTCAGTTCTCCTCGGTCCGGGTCTCGGTCTCGTCGAGCACGGCCACGCGCACGACGTCCTCGATGACGGGGTTGGACAGCAGCTTCTCGGCGGCCTCGCGCGCCTGGGCCAGGACGTCCTCGGTGGCCTCGCCGTCGACGCTCAGCTCGAAGCGCTTGCCCTGGCGCACGCCGGCGAACCGGTCCAGCCCGATCCGGGGCAGTTCGTTGGCGATCGCCTTCCCCTGCGGGTCGAGGATCTCGGGCTTGGGCATGACGTCGACAACAATGCGGGCCATCGGGGAACTCCTGAGGGTCGTGCAGCGGGCCGGGATCCGGCGAACGGTGACCATCCTATCGTTTTGCCACACGCCGGGGCCGCTGGGCGGCGGCCGATCCCGGGGGTGTGGTACGGGCCACGCCGCGGGTGCCCCGGGCCCCGGGCTCCAGGGCGGTTCCAAGCTGTGTGCGGTAGACCCTGGTCCCATGACGAGTACCACGAGCGCCGCGGGAGCGGCGGGGGCCGGGCACGACCCCGCCCGGCTGGTCTCCACCTACCGGAGCGTCCTCACGTGGCTGGGGCTCGGCACCGCGCTCGGGGCCGTGGCCGAGCTCGCGATGCTGCGGCACTGGCAGGGCCCCGGACAGATCGTGCCGTGGGCGCTGCTGGCCGTGCTGCTGGCCGCCGCCGTGGCCTGGCTCGTGCGGCGCCGCACGTGGACCGCCCGGGCTGCGCGCGCCGCCGGGGCGCTCGCGGTGCTGGGCAGCGGCTACGGGCTGTACGAGCACCTCAAGGGCAACCTGGCGGACGGGGCCCTCGACCCCCGGTACGCCGAGGTCTGGGCCTCGATGTCGGCCCCGGCCCGGTGGTGGGCCGCGGGCACCGGCGCCGTGGGGGAGTCCCCGCTGCTGGCGCCGGGGATGATCGGGCTGGCCGGGGCGCTGCTGTGGCTCGCGACCCTCCGCTGGCGGCGTGGGGCCGGCTGACGTGGGAACGCCGGGCGCCGCCGGGGTCGACCGTCCGGGGAAGACCGCATAAAGTGGACAGGGTGCTGATCATCGGGGTGCTCCGGTGACCGGTGCGTGCACCGTCCGGAACCCCAGAGACCTCGGAAGGACCACGTCATGAGCCAGCCAGAACAGCAGCAGGACGTCCCCGGTGTGCAGCCGGAGATGACCCCCGTCCCGGACTGCGGCGAGCAGAGCTACCGCGGATCCGGCAAGCTCGAGGGCAAGGCCGCGATCATCACCGGCGGGGACAGCGGCATCGGCCGCGCCGCCGCGATCGCCTACGCCCGGGAGGGCGCCGACGTCCTCGTGGCCTACCTCGAGGAGGACGAGGACGCGCAGGACACCGCCCGCTGGATCGAGGAGGCCGGGCGCCGGGCCGTCCTGGTGCGCGGCGACCTCTCCGACGCCGCGCACTGCCGGGCCGTCGTGGAGCGGGCCGTGCAGGAGTTCGGCAAGGTCGACGTGCTCGTCTCCAACGCCGCCTACCAGATGACCCGCGAGAGCCTGGACGAGATCAGCGACGAGGAGTGGGACTACACGTTCCGGCTCAACGTCGGGGCGATGTTCCACCTGGCCAAGGCCGCGGTGCCGCACATGGCCCCCGGCTCGGCCATCATCGGCAGCTCCTCGGTGCAGTCCGACCAGCCGTCCCCGCAGCTGGCCCCCTACGCGGCCACGAAGGCCGCGATCGCGAACTTCTCCGCCGGTCTCGCGCAGATGCTGGGGGAGAAGGGCATCCGCGTCAACAGCGTGGCCCCCGGTCCGATCTGGACGCCGCTCATCCCGGCCACGATGCCCCCGGAGAAGGTCGGCGCCTTCGGCGACGACGTCCCCCTGGGCCGGGCCGGGCAGCCCGCCGAACTGGCGCCCGTGTACGTGCTGCTGGCCTCCGACGACGGCAGCTACATCTCCGGGTCCCGGGTCGCGGTCACCGGCGGCAAGCCGGTCCTGTGACGGCCCGCCCACGGCCCGCCGTGGCCCTGAGCGAGCTGTCCCCCCGCCGGGACGGCTACGTGGAGCTGCGCTCCTACGCGGCCATCGGCGACGGCCGCACCGTGGCGATGGTGGCCCACGACGGGTCCGTGGACTGGTACCCGGTGCCGGACCTCGACTCCGCCCCCACGTTCGCGCGGCTGCTCGACGCCGAGCACGGCGGGTGCGTGGAGCTGTCCCCGGCCGGCCCCTGCGAGACCAGCCGCAACTACGTGCCCGGCACCAACGTCCTGCAGACCACCTGGACGACCCCCACCGGCGTGGTCCGGGTGACCGACTCCCTCAACGTCGGCTCCACCGGGCAGCTGCCGTGGAACGAGCTGGCGCGCACCGTGGAGGGGGTCTCGGGGAAGGTGCCCATGACCTGGCGCGTCACCCCCGGGACCATGTTCAACACCGTCTCGCCGTGGATTCAGGACACGGAGCAGGGCCCCGTGCTGCGCGTGGACGCGGCCTCGTTCGGCGTGCGCTCCGAGGCCCTGGGGGAGTGCGTGGTGGGCGGGCAGGAGATCTCCGGGCGCTTCGGCACCACCCCCGGCTCGCAGCACCTGCTCGCGATCGTCTCGACGCACGGCGAGCCCCTGCGGCTGCCCACCCCGGCGAGCATCCGCAAAAACGTGGACCTGACCCTCGACATGTGGCGGCGCTGGACCGACCTGCTGGAGTACGAGGGCCCCTACCGGGCCGACGTCGAGCGCAGTGCCCTCACGCTGAAGCTGCTCAGCCACGACCCCTCCGGCTCGATCGCCGCCGCGGCCACCACCTCGCTGCCCGAGAACCGGGCCGGCACCAAGAACTACGACTACCGCTTCGCCTGGGTGCGCGACGCCGCCTACACGCTGCACTCCCTGTTGCGCCTGGGCGAGCAGGAGGACGTGCACGCCGCGGTGTCCTGGCTGCTGCGCCTGGCCCGGGCCCAGTCCCCGGAGCTGCACGTGCTCAACCGGCTCAACGGCGAGGTGCCCGGCGACGGCATGACCGTCTACGAGGCCCCCGGGTGGCAGGGCATCGGCCCCGTGGTCTCGGGCAACGCCGCCGCCGACCAGCTCCAGCTGGGCGTGTTCGGGGACCTCTTCGACATGGTCGACCTCTACGTGGGGGGCGGCAACGTGCTCGACGCGGCCACCGGCCGGATGCTCGCCGACGTCGCCGACGAGATCTGCGACCTGTGGCGCCGTCCCGACGCCGGGATGTGGGAGCTGCCCGAGCACCGCCACTACACGAGCTCCAAGATGGGCTGCTGGCACGGACTCGACCGCGCGGTGCACCTGGCCGACGTCGGGCAGATCCCCGGCAGCGCCGACCGCTGGCGCGCGGAACGGGACCGGATCGCCACGTGGATCGACGAGAACTGCTGGAACGCCGAGCGCGGGGCCTACGTCTGGTACCCCGGCACGGACGAACTCGACACCTCCGTGCTGCTGCACGCGATCAGCGGCCTGGACCGGGGCCCGCGGATGAGCTCCACCGTCGACGCGCTGCGGGAGGAGCTGGGCACCGGCCCGCTGCTGCACCGCTACAGCGGGATGCAGCACGAGGAGGGCGCCTTCGTCGCCTGCTCGTTCTGGGCCGTGGCGGCCCTCGCGCACGTGGGCCGGCGGGACGAGGCCTGTCGGCTCATGGACGAGATGCTCGCCCTGGGCAACGACCTGGGGCTCTACACCGAGATGATCGACCCCGCCGACGACTCGTTCCTCGGCAACTTCCCGCAGGCCCTGAGCCACCTGGCGCTGCTGACGGCCGCCCTCACGCTGGAGGACACCGCCGGGCCGTGACCGGCGGTGCCGCCCGCGGCCGGGCCACGGTCGCGCCGATCCGGTCGCGGCCCGGACCGCACCGGTCGATGAGTACCGTTCGGTCGGCACCGGCCGTTCAGTGCCGGTCGGCGGAGATGAACTCCACGAGCTCTCCGACGCGGTCCTCGGGCAGGGAGCGGGCGACGTCCGCCTGGCTGACCATCCCGACGAGGTCGTGCCCGTCGATCACCGGCAGGCGGCGCACCTGGTGCTCCTGCATGGTCCGGAGGGCCTCCTCGACGCTGTCGTCGGCGCCGATGGTCACGGGCTTGCCCCGCGCGAGCTCCCGGGCCCGCGCCGTCCGGGCGTCCCCGCCGGCCGCGATGCACTGCACGACGATGTCGCGGTCGGTCAGCATGCCGACGAGCCGGCCGTGCTCCCCGCAGACGGGCAGGGCGCCGACGTCCAGGTCCTTCATCTTCCGCGCGGCCGCCTCGAGGGTCTCGTGCTCACCGATGCACTCCGCACCGGGGGTCATGATCTCGCGTGCCTTCGACATGGCTGCTCCTCCTGCTCGGTGGACGACCGCCGGCGGGCCGGCGGTCCGTGGCACCAGGGTAGGAGCCGCGACCGGGCCTGTCTGCCCCCGGGGACAGGACGGTCCCGGCGCCGTGGGGCCGGCCTGGAACAATGGGGCCATGACCCAGCACCCTCCGACGACCACCCCGGGACTCAGCGGCCGGGACGCCGAGCGCCTCGCGGACGCCCTCGCCTCCCGGGACGTGACGGTCTTCGTGGACGGCACGTCCCTGCGCCTGCCCGAGGGGCCGCGCGACGCCGTCGTCGACCTCCTGTCCCGGCTCACGCGCGGGGAGAGCGTCACGGTGACGTCCTCGGCGGCGCCCCGGGGCGACGCCGAGGAGGAGCCGGCCGACTCCGAGGAGCTGCTGACGACCTCGCAGGCGGCCGCGCTCGCGGGGATCTCGGCCACCTATCTGCGCAACCTCACCGCCGAGGGGGTCATCCCCGTGCAGTACCGGGGCAGCCACCGCCGGATCCGGCGCTCGGACGTCCACGCCTGGCTGGGGCGTCACGGCGACGACGCAGCGCCCTCCGCGGCGGACCTCCTGACGACCTCGCAGGCGGCCGCGCTCGCGGGGATCTCGGCCACCCATCTGCGCAACCTCACCACCGAGGGCGTCATCCCCGTGCAGTACCGGGGCAGCCACCGCCGGATCCGGCGCTCGGACGTCGACGCCTGGCTCGCGGGGCGGCAGCGGCGCGACGAGGGCGGAGCGTCCGCGCCGGACTGATCCCGGCTCAGCCGAAGCGGGCCAGGACCCAGCCGTCGACCACGTCGACCGCGGCCGCGGGCAGGTCCTTCGCCGGGTCCGGCGGTGCCACCCGTCCGGCGGCGAGGGCCAGCCGGGAGCCCACGAACCGCCCGTCGGGAGCGAAGACCCAGAAGTGGTTGGGGCACTCGAACGTCCCGGCGCGCCCGGCGGCCTCCCGGCACACGACGGCCTGCTGGTGCGGGCAGGTGTTGCGCAGCACGTGCAGCACGCCCCGGGCGTCACGGGTGACGAGCACCTGCCCGGTGCTGGAGGGGGCCGTCACGAAGTCGAGCGGGTCCGGGACCGCGGAGGCCTCCACGATCCGCTCCCACTCCCCGGCTGAGCTCATGCGGCGGCGCCGCCGGTGGCGTGCTCCGGGTCGAGCAGCTCGAGGGCCTCGACCAGCCGGTGGCGCAGCGGTTCGGCGCGGCGGGCGAAGTCCCGCTGCCGGCGCACGTACTCGGCCTTGCCCTCCGGGGTCTCGATCCGCACGGGCTCGTAGCCCCAGCCGGACAGGTCGTAGGGCGCGGCCCGCATGTCCGTCTCCCGCACGTCCCAGGCCAGCTCGAAGCAGTCCAGGAGCAGCTCGGAGGGGATCGCGGGCACGAGCTTGTACGCCCACTTGTAGAGGTCCATGGTGGCGTGCAGGCACCCGGGCTGCTCCATCCGGCGCTGGGACTGCCGGGTCGGCTGCAGCTCGTTGAGCGGGACGGCCTGGGGCTGGAAGAACCGGAACGCGTCGAAGTGGGTGCAGCGGATCCGGGCGGACTCGACGACGGCGTCGGTGCCCTCCGCGCCCAGGCGCAGCTCGAGGTACTCGTGCCGGATCTCGTTGTCCTCCGAGCGGTAGGCCATCGCCCACTCGTGCAGCCCGAAGCAGCCGAAGAAGCCGGGGTTGCGCGCGTGCGCGCCCAGGACCGCGCGCGCGAAGTCCACCGCCGCCGCCCGCCGCTCGCGGAAGGCGGCGTCGTCGACCGTCACGGCCCCGCTGGCGGCGTCGAGCCCGAGCGCCGCGAGCTCGGAGCCGGTGAGCGGCCGGTAGAACCTCTCCCCGGCGCGCCCGGCCGCGTCCAGCAGCACGACGCCCGCCCCCGGGTGCCAGCGCTTGAGCTGCGCCGGCTTGAGCGTGTAGTAGGTGAACAGGAAGTCCTCGACCGGGTGCTCGGCTCCGCGGTGCCGGCGGGCCACGAACGGGTCCGCGTAGCGTGCCGCGCGCCGCTCGTGGGCGAGCGCACGCGGTTCCCAGTCCGCCCGGGACAGCACGGCGACGGGGCGGGTCACCGGACCCGGCCCGTCGCCGACGGGCCGGTGGAGCGCGGGAGCGGGGTCAGCGGCCCGTCCCCGCGTACACCGTGGCCTCCTCGTCGGAGTCCAGGCCGAAGGCGCTGTGCACCACGCGCACGGCCTCGTCGAGACGCTCGGCGGACGTGACGACCGAGATCCGCACCTCCGAGGTCGAGATCATGTCGATGTTGATGTTCGCGGAGGCCAGCGCCTCGAAGAACGTGAAGGTCACCCCGGGGTTCGACTTCATCCCCGCCCCCACGAGCGAGAGCTTGCCGACCTCGTCGTCGTACTCCAGGCCCGCGTAGCCGATCTTCTCCTCGGCGGCGCGCAGCAGGCTCATGGCGAGATCGCCCTGGGACTCGTCCACCGTGAAGGAGAGGTCCGTGAGGGGGTTGTCGCCGGTGGAGATGTTCTGGACGATCATGTCCACGTTGACCTTGGCCTCGGCGAGCAGGCGGAAGATCCGGGCGGCGATGCCGGGCTTGTCCGGCACGCCGACGACGGTGACCTTCGCCTGGGTGCGGTCGTGGGCGATGCCGGAGATGAGCGGCTGTTCCAACGGGATCTCCTTCGGGGAGGTGGCGGCGTCTTCGGGGCCCGGGATGACCCAGGTGCCCTCGTTGTGGCTGAAGGACGAACGGACGTGCAGCTTCACGCCGAAGCGGCGGGCGTACTCGACGCAGCGCAGGTGCAGGATCTTCGCGCCGTTCGCCGCGAGTTCGAGCATCTCCTCGCTGCTGACCACGTCCAGCTTGCGCGCCTTGGGCGCGATGCGGGGGTCGGCGGTGAACACGCCGTCGACGTCCGAGTAGATCTCGCAGACGTCGGCGTCCAGGGCCGCGGCCAGCGCCACGGCGGTGGTGTCCGAGCCGCCGCGGCCCAGCGTGGTGATGTCCTTGGTGTGGCGGTGCACCCCCTGGAACCCCGCGATGATCGCGATGTTGCCCGCGTCCAGGGACTCGCGCACGCGCAGCGGGTTCACCTCCACGAGCAGGGCGGCGCCGTGCGCGCCGTCGGTGACCATGCCGGCCTGCGACCCGGTGAAGGACTGGGCGGGCGCGCCCATCCCGGACACCGCCATGGCCAGCAGCGCCATGGAGATGCGCTCACCGGCGGTCAGCAGCATGTCGAGCTCACGGGCAGGGGGCTTGCGGGTGACCTCCTGGGCGAGGTCCAGGAGCTCGTCCGTGGTGTCGCCCATCGCGGAGACCACCACGACGACGTCGTGGCCCCGGTTGCGCGTCTCGACGATCCGCCGTGCAACGCGGCGGACGCCGTCGGCGTCCGCGACGGAGGATCCACCGAACTTCTGCACGATCAGGCTCATGGGTTCAACTCCTGTGGTCGAGGGTGGCCGGAGCCTGCGGTCGGTCCCGGTCCGTGCACCCGCTCCCCGCGGCAGGGCACCAGGACATCGTAGCGCGAGCGTGTCAGACGACGACCGTGCGGCCCTCGAACGCCCGGCCCAGCGTCACCTCGTCGGCGTACTCGAGGTCGCCGCCCACGGGCAGCCCGGAGGCCAGGCGGGTCACGCGCACCCCGAGGGTCTTGAGCATCCTGGAGAGGTAGGTGGCGGTGGCCTCGCCCTCCAGGTTCGGGTCGGTCGCGAGCACGACCTCCTGGACGGTGTCGTCGGAGAGCCGCGTCATGAGCTCACGGATGCGCAGCTGGTCGGGGCCGATGCCCTGGATGGGGCTGATCGCCCCGCCGAGCACGTGGTACCGGCCCCGGAAGCTGCGCGTGCGCTCGATGGCCATGACGTCCTTCGACTCCTCGACCACGCAGATCACGCTGCCGTCCCGGCGGGCGTCGCGGCAGATGGCGCACTCGTCGAGCTCGGACACGTTGCCGCAGATCCGGCAGAACTTGACCTTGTCCTTGACCGCCGTCATGGCGTCGGCCAGCCGGCGGACGTCGTCCTTGTCGGAGTCGAGCAGGTGGAACGCGATCCGCTGCGCGGACTTCGGCCCGACCCCGGGCAGCCGGCCCAGCTCGTCGATCAGATCCTGAACAGCGCCTTCGTACACGTTCTCCTCGATTCCCGGGCCGGTCCGCGGCCCTCCTGATCGTTCTCGGCCACGGTGTCACCGGGGCGTCCGTGCGCCCCGGTGGCATCTCCCGGGCTGTGCCCGCCGGTCGTGCTGCCGGGTCTCACTCCCCGGCGTGGAGGTCCCGTTCCTCGATCAGCATGCCCCCCAGGAGGCGCTCGATCGCGGCACGGCCGTAGAGGGTGGAGTCCTCGAGCGCCTCGTCGTCCGAACTGGGGACGAACGAATCGTCCCATTCTACGCCGCCCTCCTGCTGTGCGGCGCCCGGTTCCGGGGCCTTGCGCCCGGCGGCGATCGCCGCCGCGTGGCGCTCGCGGAAGCTGAGCCGTTCGCGCCGGTCCGCCTCCGAGGGCGTGGCGCGCGGGGCGGTCTCCGCGCCGGGGGACGCGTCCCCGATCGCGGCCGGCGCCGAGGCGGCAGCGCTGCGCTCCCGGACCGGCGCGGGTGCCGGTACCGCAGCGCGGTGCTGCGGCGCGGGCCGCCACTGCTCCGGGGGTGCCTCGTCGAGGTCCTCCGGATAGGGGGGCTCGTCCGGGTACGGGGGTTCGTCGGGGTACGGGGGCTCCTCCGGGGGCGGGACGTCGTCGAACGGAGGGACGTCCCGGCCCCGGGGCGCCGTGGGGCCGCTCCGGCGGTCCACGGGCGCTCGGCCGCCCGGGCTCCTGCGCTCGGCGCTGCCGGCGGGGCCGCGGGTGGCGGGGCCCGGTGCGCGCTGCGGCGCGGAGGTGTCCTCCGGCGCGGGGGCGGGTGTGGGGTCCGCGGGCTCGGCGGGGTGCGCCGGCCCCTGGACCCGTTCCCGGGTCCGCGCGGGCTCCTGCACCGGGTCCGGCTGATCGGTCCGTGCCGGCTCCGCGGGGTGCGACGGGGTCCCGGGAGCGGCCTGCGCCGGGGACTCCGCGCCGCTCTCCGCCGGGGTCCCGTCCGGGGCGCCCTGCGGTATGGCGGCCACGGACCAGCTGTGCACGGGTTCCTCGGCCCACGCGGGATCCGTCCACTCGGGTGGTGCGTCCGTGGCCGGCCTGCCGTGGGCGTTCCACGGGTCCTGTCCGCCGCGGGGCTCGTCCCGGGACGCGGCTGCCGCCGGGGATCCCGTGGCGGGCGTGGTGCGGGGATCCCCCGCGCCGTGCTGCGGGGCCTCCGGCCTCCGGGAACCGGCCGGTCGTCGGTCGCCGGCCCCGTCCTGGGGCGCCTGCCCGTCGGCGCGCCGCTCCGCGCCTCCGCGGACCGGTGGGGCCTGGTGTTGTGCCGGGGGACCGGACTGCTGCGCGGGGGCGGCGGGGCGCTGGGCCTCGGACCGGGGCTCGCCCCGCTGCCCGGACGGGCGTGGCGACGGCTCCGGCCCGCGCGGCGCGCCTCCTCCGCCGCCGCGGCCGTGCCCCCCACCCGGGGGGACGGCCTCGGCCCGGCAGTCGATGCCCAGGACCTGCTGCACGGCCTGGCGCAGGTCGTCCTCGAAGCGCGGGAAGTTCATGAGGTCGCCCTCGGCGTCGAACATGATGCGCAGCACCTTGCCGTCGAAGGACTGCGGGGTGCCGCGCTGGACGGTGAACCACGCGACCCGGCGGATGTCGGCGAGGGCGTTGACGATCTCCGGCCAGGAGGCGCGCAGCAGGTCGATCTCGGAATCGGCCGGCTCGCTCGCCCGGGGTGTGTCCTGCCGAGGCGCCTGCTCCGCGGCGGCGGCGGGGGCGGGCGGCTCCGCACCGTGCGGCGAGCGGTCGGCGGGCTGCTGCCGTCCGGCGGCCTCCGGGGCGGGCGTGCGCTCCGGGGCAGGCGTGCGCTCCGGGGCAGGCGTGCGCTCCGGGGCGGCCGCGCCGTCCGGAGCGGCAGACCGCTCGGGCGGGGTGCCGGGCCGCTCGGCGTCCGCGGGTGCCGCCTGCTCCGCGGTGGTGCCCGCCGGGGCCGCGGCAGGGCGCTGCGGCACGGCGGCCGGCGGCGTCTCCGCCACGGGCGCGGCCGGGCTCTCCTCCGCGGCCGCGGGTGCGGCGGGGACCGTGCCACGGCCGATGCTCAGGCGCCGTTCCAGCCGGTCCACGCGCGCGGTGACGCCGCGGGTGGTGTCCTCCGAGGAGGGCAGCAGGACGCGGGCGCACAGCAGCTCGAGGTGCAGCTGGGGCGAGGTGGCCCCCGTCATCTCGGTCAGGGCCGTGTTGGTGATGTCCGCGGCGCGGGACAGCTCGGAGGCCCCGAGCTGGGACGCCTGGTTCCGCAGTCGGGCGATCTGGTCCTGGGGCATCCCGTGCAGGATGTTGCCCGCCGACTCCGGGACCGCGTTGACGATGATGAGGTCCCGGAAGCGCTCGAGCAGGTCCTCCACGAACCGGCGCGGGTCCTGGCCGGTCTGGACCACGCGGTCGACCGCGCGGAACACCGTGGCGGCGTCACCGGACGCGAAGGCGTCGACGACGTCGTCGAGCAGGGCGCCGTGGGTGTATCCCAGCAGGGCCACCGCGAGGTCGTAGCCGATGCCCCGCTCGTCGGAGCCGGCCATGAGCTGGTCGAGGACGGAGAGGGTGTCGCGGACCGACCCGCCACCGGCCCGGACCACGAGGGACAGCACCCCCGGGGCCACCGGGACGCGCTCCTCGGCGCACAGCTGCTCGAGGTAGTGCATCAGCGGCTCGGTGGGGACCAGGCGGAAGGGGTAGTGGTGGGTGCGGGACCGGATGGTCGTGAGCACCTTGCTCGGTTCGGTGGTCGCAAAGATGAACTTGATGTGCTCCGGGGGCTCCTCGACGATCTTGAGCAGGGCGTTGAAGCCCTCGCGCGTGACCATGTGGGCCTCGTCGATGATGAAGATCTTGAACCGGTCCCGCACGGGCGCGAAGGTGGCGCGCTCGCGCAGGTCACGGGCGTGGTCCACGCCACCGTGGCTGGCCGCGTCCATCTCGATCACGTCGAGGGAGCCGGCCCCGTCCCGGGCCAGGTCCCGGCAGCTCTCGCAGCGGCCGCAGGGCGTGGGCGTGGGGCCCTCGGCACAGTTGAGGCAGCGGGCCAGGATGCGGGCGGATGTCGTCTTGCCGCACCCGCGGGGGCCTGAGAAGAGGTAGGCGTGACTGACCCTGTCCTTGCGCAGCGCCGTCATCAGCGGTTCGGTCACGTGCTCCTGGCCGATGACGTCCTCGAAGGTCTCCGGGCGGTAGCGGCGGTACAGGGCGGTAGTCACAGAGCCACCTTAGCGACGGAATCCGACAGGCGGGGCCGAGTCCCGGGGCTGGGGGAGCGGGCCGCCCCCAGGGGACGAAAAGACCCCTCGCGCACCCGCCAGAGCCCGTTTACCCTTGCTGCCTTCCGGCCCTGGGGGAGTTCAACAGGATGACGCCACGCGAGGGGCTGTCAGAGAGTCTAGCCGATGCCGGGGGCAGGTCGAAACCGGGCGCCGGCATCGCGGATTCGGCAATGCCCGGGGGTTGGGCTATGCTGGACTCCGCATGTTCCGGCACCGTGAGGTCGCCGGGATGTGCGTGCCTGGAGGATTCGCCTAGCGGCCTATGGCGCACGCCTGGAACGCGTGTTGGGTTCACGCCCTCGGGGGTTCAAATCCCCCATCCTCCGCACCTGCAGAAAGAGCCCCTGACCGGCAGACCCGGTCAGGGGCTCTTTTGCGTGCTCCGCCCGGGAGGGCCGTCGTGCCCTGCGGCCGCGGCCCCGGGGGACCGCAGGACCAGGCGCCGGCGGATCCTTCCGGTGCCGTCGGCACCGGGGCTGTCGCCCAGGACCCGTCGCCCCAGGAGTCGACTGCTCGGGAGCCGGCTGCTCAGGAGCCGGCGCGACGCGCCCGGGACCGGCGGACGACCACGGCGGTGACGGTGCCGGCTGTCACGACACCCAGGGCCGCCAGGAGTGCGGACTGCCCCGGTGCGGCGGCGGCGTCCTGCGCGGGGACGCGGGTGAGGCTGCCCAGGGGGATCCGCGTGACCGTGCCGGGGGCCACCTCCCCCGCTCCGGGCATGGCCCGGGCCGCGGGCGACCCGCCCTCGACGGACCGGCCCTGGGGCGCCAGGTCGGCGGGCCCGGGAGGCCGGGTGGAGGCCGGGGCGGGAGCGGCCTCCCCGGGGCGCCCCGGGTCCGCATGCTCCTCGGCGTCGGGGGTCCCGTCCGCCGCCGTGCCGGCCGGGGCGCCCGGAACGGCGGTGTCCGGGGTCGTTCCGGCGTCGGGCTCGGCGGGCAGCTCCGGAGCGGGCTGCTGTGCGGTCCGGTCGTCCGATGACCCACCGACGCCCGGCGCCGGCGGGACGGCGGCCCCCGGGTCGGTGGTGGGCGCCTCCGCCGGGGCGGGGCCGGTCGCGTCGGCCGGTCCGTCCGGGGCGGGGCCCTGGGGCGCCGCCCCGATGGGGAACTCGACGGCCGGTGCGGGGGCGGGGGTGTCGGCGGCGTCGGGCTGGGCGACCGCGGGGGTGGGGGCGAGGAGGAGCAGGGCGGCGAGGGCCAGGGGGCGGACGGGCATGGAGGCGGTCTTTCCTCGGGAGGTGCGGGTACGACAAGGGGCGCTCGTCATTTTACGTCGTTCCTCCCCATGTCGTTCACTAATGCAATACTCTGCTCCTGTGACGGGACGGGCTGTCCCGTCGCACCCGCAGCTGCCCCCCGGCTGCGTGCATTTTCCCCCCATCCCTCTCCCCCCAAGAGGTTCCTGTGAAGCTGCCCTCGTTCCGTCTGCCCTCGTCCGCCCTGCCCGCCGCCGTCCTGGCCGGCGTGCTGATGACCGGGACGGCGGTCGCCACCGCCGTCCCGGCTCACGCCTCGACGACCAACACCGCCTACGCCGCCGCCGGGATCTCCTCCCAGTACCACCTCTACGACGACGGTGTCGACCGTTCCAAGGCCGTGGGCGTCGTCTTCTACTTCGACGGCGACGGCCAGTACTACGCCCAGCGCCCGACCGCGTCGATGCTCAAGACCATGGCCGCCCGGGCCGCGGCGAAGAACATGATCCTCGTCGTGCCCGTCGCCCCGGCCGACCGCTCCTGGACCGCCAACAGCGAGGTCGTCGGGGACTGGTTCCGGGCGCTGGCCGCCAAGATCGTCGCCGAGCAGCGCATCGACACGACCCGCATCCACCTGGCCGGCTACTCCGGCGGCGCCGAGTTCATCTCCACCGAGGTGCTCTCCGACCGCGCCGGCTGGATCCGCGGCGGCGGCGCCACGATCATCGGCGGCGGCGGGGTCTACTACGGAGGCCTCGAGACCGCTCCCGACGCCGTGCTGCGCGCGACCGACCCGACGTGGTACGTGGGCTCCCAGGACAGCTACGGTGCCACCCAGCCGGCCAACTGGTCGGCCCTGGAAGCCGCCGGCAAGGGCGCGGCCGCCTATCAGAAGGCCGGCTTCGCCAAGGCCAACCGGGTGGTGCTGCCCGGTCTGCACCACACCAACTACAACCTGCCGGGACTCGTCGGCGACGACGTCGACCGGCTCTACCCGACCACCGGCACCACCGTCTCCCCGGCAGCGGGGGCCAGCGAGCTCAACGGCTTCGAGCTCAAGGGCGCGATCGGGTCGCGGTGGAAGGCCCTGGGCGGGTCCTCCTGGGCCACCCCGGTCAGCGCCGAGCACGCCTCCGGGTACGGGTCCGTCTACCAGCGCTTCGTCGGCACGGACGGCCGGGAGAAGGCCGTCTACTGGTCCCGGGCCACCGGGACCCGGGTGGTCGACTACGGCGGGGCCATCGGCCGCAAGTTCGAGGCCGCCGGCTACGCCACCGGCTACGGGCCGCCGTCCTCCGACGAGGCGCGCACGGCCGACGGCGGCGCGTACCAGATGTTCGACGCCGCCGGGAAGCGCACCAAGCTCATGTGGTCGTCCGCGACCGGGGCGTGGGCGGTCAAGGAGTACGGGGCCATCGGGAAGCGCTGGGCGGCCCTCGGCCACGAGCGGGGCCTGGGCTACCCGACCTCCGACGAGTACAGCACGCCGGGCGGGATGGCCCAGAAGTTCACCGGCGGCCGGATCGAGTGGACCGCCGCCACCGGGGCCGTGCGCGTGCTCAAGAGCTGAGCCGCCACGGGCTCCGGCGCGAAGGACCCGCGGGCCGGCCCGCGGGTCCTTCGCGCCGGTCCGGGAGCGGCCCCTAGGATGGCTCCATGATCTTCAAGGCCGTGGGGGACTCGCGCCCGTACCCGGACCACGGCCTGGTCTCGCCCTCGGACTGGTCCGGCATCGCGCCCCGCCAGGTGCGCCTGGACCAGCTGACCACCACGAAGACCGCCCTGGACCTGGCGACCCTGCTCGACGTGGACTCGACGTTCTACGGCGACCTCTTCCCGCACGTGGTGCGCTGGCACGGCCAGCTCTACCTGGAGGACGGGCTGCACAGGGCGCTGCGCACCGCCCTGCACCACCGCACCGTGCTGCACGCACGGGTGCTCGAGCTCGGTCCCGCGCCCGGTGCGCGGGCGGGGGACGCCGGGCGACAGGTCAGGACGCCGCGCTGAGCGGCGTCCGCTCGGCGGGCAGCCGCACGGGGCGGCCGTCGGCGTCGAACTGCGCGCCCAGTCCCTGCTGGATGAACCGGACCGTCGAGCGGATGTGCTGCTCCCGCGCCGCACGGTCCTGGTCGGAGTTCTGCCCCCGGTCCGCGGCGGCGGTCAGGGAGCCGTGGACCAGCGAGGCGAGCTCCGAGATGTCGCCCTCGGGCAGGTAGGACTGCTCGATCGCGTCCCGCAGGATCGCGGCCAGCAGGCCCTGCAGCTCGCCCACGTGCTCGCCGAGCTTCTGGTAGTCCTCCGGGGACAGGACGGTGCGCATGGTGGGGCCCGGGGGCAGGTGGCGCCGGGCGAGGTCCTCGATCTGGGCGCGGATGTAGACGGCGAGCCGGTCGACCGGGTTGGCGACGCCCTCCAGGTCCCGACGGAGGTCCGTCATGAACCGCTCGGTCTCGTCCAGGGCGTAGGCCACGAGCAGCTCGCCCATGTCGGCGAAGTAGTTGTAGACCGCGGTGCGCCCCACCTCGGCGTTCTTGGCCACATGGGTCATGGTGAGTCCGGTGAGGCCCTGCTGGTAGAGCAGCTGGCCGAAGGAGTCGAGGATCGCTCGCTTGGTGTTCTCGCGCTGCGCGGCGTTGGTCGCCGCTGAAATACGAGGCATGATGACACCTTATCTCTGCATGTCATCAAAGTATGCACACTTCAATGATCCTTGGTGACGGTATGTCCGACTATGACAACACCCTTTCCGTCGTTTCGGTTCCCTCCGCGCGAACATCTGGGGAAACGTCCAGGAAAGGGCCGGGAAAACTGCCGCCGGGTACCAGGAGGCGGACGGGAACAGAGCGAGGCCGCGGCCGGCGACGTGGGGACGTCGTCGGCCGCGGCCTCGCACGGTGGCCCGCCGGCAGGCGGGCGGGCTCACTGCTCGGCGGCCGAGCCCCCCTGCCAGAGGGAGTCGAAGGGCGCCCGGGAGCTGAGGCGCTGCCGGATGCCGGCGGAGACGAAGGCCTTGGCGGTGCGGGCGGCCTCGAGCGGCTCGGCGCCCTTGGCGAGCTCGGCGGCCACGGCGGCCGCGAGGGTGCAGCCGGCCCCGGCCACCGGCACCTCACCGACCTTGGGCTCGGAGAGCACCTCGAGGGTCGTCCCGTCGTAGAAGACGTCGACGGCGTCCGGGCCGGCCAGGCGCACCCCGCCCTTGGCGAGCACCACGGCCCCCGAGGTCTCGTGGATCCGCCGGGCGGCCTCCTCGAGGTGCTCGACGGTGCTGATCTCGTCCATCCCGGACAGGGAGAGGGCCTCGAAGTGGTTGGGCGTCACGAACGTGGCCAGCGGGAGGACCTTCGCCTTGAGCGCCTCGTCGGTGTCCAGGGCGGCCCCGGGCTCCTGGCCCTTGCAGATCAGCACCGGGTCCAGGACGAGGTGGCGCGGCCGCAGGGCCGTCAGCGCCTCGGCGGTGGTCGCGATGGTCTCCGGGCTGCCCAGCATGCCGATCTTGACGGCGTCGAGCTCGTGCGCCGCCGTGATCGCCTCGAGCTGCTCCCGCAGCACGTCCTGCGGGACGGGGAACAGGCGGTGGCCCCAGTCCGCGTTCGGGTCGAAGGACACGATGCAGGTCAGCGCCAGCGAGCCGAAGACCCCGAGCTCCTGGAAGGTCTTGAGGTCCGCCTGCGCGCCGGCGCCACCGGTGGCCTCGGAGCCGGCGATGGTCAGGGCGACGGGCGGCTGGGCGGCGCCCGTGGCGGCGGGGGTGGATGCGGTGGTGGTGTCGGTCATGGGAGCCATTGTGCGCCCCGGCCCGCGTCCTCGGCCACCCGGACGGCCGCGGCCCGGCGCTAGACTGTCGGACGGTCTCCGGCCGCCACGACGTCCTCCACGGGGGTTCCGCGGCGGTGGGAGGACGGGCCCCGGGCGGCAGGCGGTCGCCGTGGCCCGTCCTGCAGCCCGCGCCACGGCGACCGCCCTCTCCGGGCCGGCGCCGCGTTCCGACAGATAGGTGACCCACCGTGTCCACTCCCGCAGGTCCTGCTCCGGTCGGGTTCGCCCGCCGGCCGCGCACGTACTTCGACCTGATCGTGGCGGCCTACTGCGTGGTCCTCGTCCTGTCCAACGTCGCCGCGACCAAGGGCGTCGCCTTCGGCCCCGTCCTCACCGACGGCGGCTTCTTCCTCTTCCCGCTGGCCTACGTCCTGGGCGACGTCGTCACGGAGGTCTACGGCTTCCGCGCCGCCCGGCGTGCCATCGTCACGTCGTTCGCGGCGGGCCTGTTCTCCTCGGTGGTGTTCTGGCTCGTCATCGCCCTGCCCCCGGCGGAGTTCTACCAGGGCCAGGAGGCCTTCGAGACCGTGCTGGGGCCGGTCCCGCTCATCGTGGCGGGCTCCCTGCTGGGCTACCTCGCGGGGCAGCTGCTCAACGCGTTCGTGCTGGTCCGGATCAGGGCCCGCACGCAGGAGCGGCACCTGTGGGCCCGGCTGATCGGATCGACCCTCGTCGGGGAGCTGGTGGACACGGTGATCTTCTGCGCGGTGGCGGCGCCGATCATCGGGATCAGCACCGCCTCCGACTTCCTGAACTACGTGGTCGTGGGCTACGTCTACAAGGTCCTGGTCGAGGTCGTCGTCCTGCCCGTCACCTACGCCGCGATCGCCTGGCTCAAGCGGCGGGAGCCGACCTACGGCCCGCCCGGGGCCGCGGCGGAGAGCCCGGCGCCCGCGCGCTGAGCGGGGCAGGACCCGCGGGCGCCGCGGCCCGGCGCCGTCCGCCGGGTCACCCGGGAGCCGCCGGGTCAGAAGCCGAGATAGGCGAGCTGGGCCCCCACCGAGCTCCGGGCGGCCGGCAGGACGCGGGCGGGGACGTCGGCGTAGATCCGGGCCGTGATCGCCTCGAGGCTGGCGCCGCGGCCCAGGGCCCGGAGCGCCTCCCGCACCTCGGCCAGGCGCTCCATCCGGTGCTCGAGCAGCTCCTCGCAGACCGCCTCGACGTCATCGCGCACGTCCCCGTGCGCGGGCAGCACGAGGGCGCTGCCCAGCACCGCCAGGCGCTGCAGCGAGCGCAGGTAGTCGCCCAGGCTCCCGTCCGGGTGGTCGAGCATCGTGGTCCCGCGGCCCAGGATCGTGTCGCCGGTGAGCACCGACCCGGGGGTCCCGCCGGTCCCCGGGCCGTCGGCGCCGGTGGGGGCGTCGTCGGGCAGGTGGAAGCTCACGGAGTCGGAGGTGTGCCCGGGGGTGTGCAGGACCCGGATCCGGCACCCGGCGGCCTCGACCGTCTCGCGGTCGGTCAGCGGGGGCGCGTCCCGGCAGAACTCGGGCAGGAACCCTCGCACGGGGGCTCCCGTGAGCGCGTGGAAGTCGTCGACGGCCCCGGTGTGGTCGGCGTGCCGGTGCGTGACCAGCGTGAGCACCGTGCGTCCCGCCGCGGCCAGCGCGGCCAGGTGCCTGCGGTCGGCCGGGCCGGGGTCCACGACGACGACGTCCTCCTGCCCCGGGGCCCCGAGCAGCCACGAGTTGGTGCCGTCCAGGGTCATCGGGCCCGGATTGGGGGCGGTCAGCCTCCGGGCGAGGGCGGTGGTGCGGATGCCGGTGTCCTCGGTCATGCGGGCAGACTATCCGAGGCCCGCCCGGGGCCGGGAGCACGTCTCAGCCCCGGGCGAGCATCGCCTCGAGCTTCGCGAAGGAGCTGCGCCACCCCGCCGCCGCGCCCGCGTGCACCACCGCGGGCAGCGGCCCCTGGGTGAGCACGAGCAGGGTGCCCCCGTCCCCGGTGGCGAGGAACTCGGTGCGCACCAGCACGTGCTGGTGCGTGGGCTCCCCGTCCGGGCCGGGCAGCGCCTCGCGGCCCTCGAGCAGCGCGTCCTGCTCGACCCGCAGGTAGGTGGCGTGCACCGGCGCGACCTGCGCGGGGTCGGCGTCGTTGACCATGTGGAAGCGCTGCCGGCCACCGGGCCGGACCTCGAGCAGCACCGACTCCCGGGGCACGCTCCAGCCCTGCGGGCCGAACCAGGCGGCGAGCCGGTCCGGGTCGGTGAACGCGGCGAAGACCGCGGCCGGCGGGTGGGGCAGGTCGTGGGAGACGGAGAAGACCTCCGCGGGATCCAGATCGGTGACGTCCATGCCCCCATTGTCCCCGGCCGAGCTCGGTCCCGGGGACGGCGGTCGGTACAGTGGCGCACGTGAGCACCGAACCTGCGCGGGTCCCGGGGCCGGAGGAAGCCGGTTCCCGCCCGGCCTGGGTCACCGTGCTCAAGGCCGTCGCGCTCCTGCTGCTGGTGGCGACGGCCGTGTGGTACCTCATCGGCCACGACGTGCCCACGGTGGAGCAGATCCGCGGGTTCGTCGAGGACTTCGGGGCGTGGGGTCCGCTCGTGTTCGCGGCGGCGTTCGTGCTCGTGGCCGCCACGCCGGTGCCGGTGACGGTCATGGCCGTGTCCGGCGGGTTCCTCTTCGGCATGGCCCAGGGCAGCGTGGTCGGCGTGGTCGCCACCACCGCCGGCGCCTGGCTCGGGTACTGGCTCGCCCGGTTCCTGGGCCGCGACGCCCTGTACCGTCTCGCGGGTCAGCGCGTGGGAGCGGTGGAGCGCAGGCTTGACGGCAAGGGCTTCCTGACGGTGCTCGTCCTGCGCCCCGTCCTGCCCAACTGGACCCTCAGCTACGGGGCGGGGCTCGTCCGCATCCCGCAGCGGGAGTACCTGGGCGCGACCCTCCTCGGCGGGATGCCGGGGCAGGTCAGCTTCGCCGCCCTGGGGGCCTTCACCTCCCGTCCCTCGTGGCCGGCGCTGGCCGCCGTGGCCGCCTCCTGGGCGGTCGTGGTGGTGGTCGGGGTGCTCGCCTGGCGCCGGTCCCGGCACGAGGCGGCGCGCACGGCCGAGCCCGGCGGGGCCGCGTAGCGGACGACGGCCCACCGGGACCACGAACGACGCCGTCCGGCCCTCGTGCAGAGGGCCGGACGGCGTCGTTCGGCAGTACCTACGGCGTGGGGCGTGCCCTACGCCTTGGGGCGGGCGGAGGTGGACCCGCTCGTCGGCTCGGCGCCGAGGATGTTGAGCTTGCCGCTCTTGCGATCGGCGAGGTACTCCTTCATCTCCCGCTTGATCACGGGCAGGAGCAGGTAGACGCCCAGCAGGTTCACGAAACCGCAGACGAACAGGGCCGCGTCGGCGAAGGCGATGACCTCGCTGAAGGTCAGCACGCAGCCGGCGACGGTGAAGAACAGGTAGATGAAACGGAAGATGTTGTCGCTCGTGCGGCTGCGGCCGAAGAGGAACTCCCAGGCCTTGAGCCCGTAATAGAACCAGGTGATCAGCGTGGAGAACGCGAACAGCGTCACCGCGATGGCCAGGACGACCGGGAACCAGGGGATCACGGTGGCGAAGGCGTCCGAGGTGAGGATGACGCCGTCGGGGGCGCCCTCACCGGCCTGCACCTGGTCGATGCCGGCCTGCAGGCTCGGAGCACCGGCGATGATGATCGCCAGGGCCGTCATGGTGCAGATGATCACGGTGTCGACGAACGGCTCGAACATGGCCACGAAGCCCTCGCTCACGGGCCGGGTGGTCTTGACCGCCGAGTGGGCGATCGGGGCGGAGCCCAGACCGGCCTCGTTGGAGAACGCCGCGCGCTGGAAGCCCACGATCATGACACCGAGGATGCCGCCGGCCATGCCCTCCGGCGAGAAGGCGCCGTTGATGATCGAGGCGAAGGCCGCCGGGACCTGTCCGATGTTGACCAGGATCACGATGAGGCACGCGGTGACGTAGACAGCGGCCATGGCGGGCACGAGCCTGCTCGTGGTGGCACCGATGGACTTGATGCCGCCGATGATCACCGCGCCGACGAGACCGGCGAGGATGAGCCCGAAGATGAGCGCCGCCCCGGCGCTGCCGAGGAAGCCGTCGGGGCCGCCCGTGACGTTGCGCACCTGGGCGTAGGTCTGGTTCGCCTGGAACATGTTGCCGCCGGCCGCTCCGAACAGGAGAATCGCCACGGCGAAGATGCCGGTGAAGATCTTGGCGACGACGCTGCCGAACTTGCCGTACGCGACGAGCAGGTACCGGAACGGCCCGCCGCTGACGGTGCCGTCCTCGTGGACCTCGCGGTACTTCACGCCCAGGGTGCACTCGGCGAACTTGGTGGCCATGCCGAGCAGTCCGGCGCAGATCATCCAGAAGGTGGCACCCGGCCCACCGAGGGCCATGGCCGCACCCACACCGGCGATGTTGCCCAGGCCCACGGTCCCGGACAGCGCGGAGGTCAGGGCCTGGAAGTGCGGGACCTCACCGGGATCGTCCTTGGTGGAGTACTTGCCCCGCACCACGTCCCAGGACACCTTGAGGCCGCGGAACTGGATGAACCCGAAGTAGATGGTGAAGATCACGCCGGCCGCGATCAGCCACGCGACCACGAAGGGAAAGCTGACACCCGCAACGGTGATCGGGTAGAAGACGATGGCGTTGAAGACCTCGGTGATGGGTGCGAAGGCCGAGTTGATCGCTCGGTCGATCGCGGCCAGCCAGCCGATGTCCTCCGCGACCGGAGACATGGGTACCGCTTGAATGATCGCCATCCACCAACTACACCCCCTGGACGGCCCGTTGGCAACAGAAACACGTGTCCCCGAATGTAAATACTTGACGTACCAGTAGATATCGGTTTCCGCGGGGGAGGGGGCGCGCGGTTCGCACCCCGGTGACGGTGCGCCCGCACCGTCACCGGGGGTGGTGGCTCAGCGGCTGGAGGACGTGCTCGTGAGGTGCTGCGGGGCGGTCATGGCGCACACTCGGAGGCCGCGGACGAGGTCGCCGCCGGCGTGGCGGACGGTCTCGCCGAACGAGGCGGAGCGGGCCGGAGCAGCGGCGCGGCCGATCGCGGTGAAGAGGACGGCGGGGAGGCCGAAGACGAAGAGGAGAGCCACGGGAGCATCCAGCTTTCTGTGTGCGGTGCGGGGAGATCTGCGACACGGTCGGCGCAGTTGACATCTAAAGTCTAACGGCCCGATAGTGAAGCATCCAGTCTGATAACACGCACCATAGGAGATAATCGTTGCGTCTAGATGATATCGACCAGCAAATCATTGCGTCACTCATCCAGGACAGCCGCCGCAGCTACGCGGCCATCGGGAAGAAGGTGGGGCTGTCCGCCCCGGCGGTGAAGCGGCGGGTCGACGCGCTGCAGCAGTCGGGTGCCGTCAAGCGCTTCACCGCGGAGATCGATCAGTCGGTGCTCGGGTGGAACATCGAGGCCTTCGTGGAGCTGCACTGCGACGGCGGGCTGTCGCCGTCGATGATGCGGACCATGGCCGCGGAGATCGCCGAGGTGACGGACGCCTACACGGTGACCGGGGAGGCGGACGGCATCTTCCTCATCCGCGCCGAGAACACCGCCCACCTGGAGGACGTCATGGTCCGGATCCGGGAGTGGAAGGGCATCAACCACACACGCAGTTCCGTCATCCTCTCGCATCTGTGAGCCCGACGACGGCGGCTCGGGGATACTGGACGCACGTCATCATCGGCACGGCGGCGGAGGGTGCGACATGGAGAACGGACAGGACGCAGTGATCGTGGTCGGGGTCGACGGGTCCGAGCAGTCGGTGCGGGCACTGCGCTGGGCCGCGCGCCTCGCCCCCGAGCTCGGGGCCGGGATCAAGGCGGTGGGGGCCTGGGAGAATCCGCCCGAGTACGTGGGCTTCGCCCGCTTCAAGGACGACCACTTCGACGAGCTGGCCCGGAAGCGCGTGGACGACGCGCTCCAGGAGGCCTTCGGGGGAGACCTGCCGGCCGGGCTGAGCACGGTCGTCGAGTTCGGCCACCCGCCCCGGGTGCTCATCCACCACAGCGAGGGCGCCACCATGCTGGTGGTGGGACGCCGGGGGCACGGTGGTTTCCGGGGCCTGCTGATGGGCTCCGTCAGCTCCGCGTGCGTCGCCCACGCCCCGTGCCCGGTCCTCGTGCTGCCCGAGGTGGCCGGCGACGCCGAGCGGCCGGGCTGAGTCCGCGGACCTGCTCCGGACCAGCACGCCCCGGACCGGCGGCGCAGGCCCGCGGGGACGAACGGCTCAGCCCCGGCGCGCGTAGTACCGGCCCAGGACCTCGTCCCGGTACTCGAAGTAGGTGCCGTCGGCCATGGCCTGCCGCGCGCCGTCGACCATGCGCACCACGAACCGTTCGTTGTGGATCGACGCGAGCGTCGCGGAGAGCCGCTCCTTGGCCTTGAACAGATGGTGCAGGTACGCCCGGGTGTAGTGCGTGCACGTGTAGCAGTCGCAGCCGTCCTGGACGGGCGAGAAGTCCGTCCGGAAGCGGGCGTTGCTCACGGTGAACCGGCCGTCCGGGCCGTACACGGACCCCGTGCGGGCCACCCGGGTGGGCGAGACGCAGTCGAAGGTGTCCGCGCCGTTCTCCAGGGCGGTGAAGATGTCGTCCGGCTCGGAGATCCCCAGCAGGTGCCGCGGGCGGTCCTCGGGCAGCTCTTCGGCGCACCAGCGCACGATCGTGCCGAGGTTCTCCTTCTCCAGCGCCCCGCCGATCCCGAACCCGTCGAAGTCCATCGCCCCGAGGTCGCGGCACGCCTTCCGGCGCAGGTCCTCGTACTGGGCGCCCTGGATCACGCCGAACAGCGCCTGGTACGGCTTGCCCGCACGCTCCTCGGTGAGCCGGGCGTGCTCGGCCACGCAGCGCTGCGCCCACCGGCGGGTCCGCTCGAGGGACGTCTCCTGGTAGTCCCGGGAGTTGTGCAGCGTGGTCAGCTCGTCGAATGCGAAGACGATGTCCGCCCCGAGCCGGTGCTGCACCTGCATCGAGATCTCCGGGGTGAATCGGTGGACGTCCCCGTTGATGTGGGAGACGAACGTGACCCCGTCGTCGTCGACCCGGGCCAGGCGGTCCTTGCCGGTCGCGACGTCGTCGTCGCCCGCGGCGGAGGCGGCGACGGTGGACATGTCGATCACCTTCTTGAAGCCCGAGCCCAGGGACATGACCTGGAACCCGCCGGAGTCCGTGAAGGTGGGTCCGCCCCAGTTCATGAACGCCCCGAGCCCGCCCGCCGCGTCGAGCACGTCCGCCCCGGGCTGGAGGTAGAGGTGGTAGGCGTTGGCGAGCAGGGCCTGCGCGCCGAGCTCGGCCATGGACTCCGGCAGCACGGCCTTGACCGTGGCCGCGGTGCCGACGGGGACGAACGCGGGGGTCCGGATCATCCCGTGCGGGGTGCTGATCGTCCCGGTGCGGCCCAGGAGCGGGCCGCCGTCGGCGGCCACTCGCCCACCGGGGATGCGTGCGGTCCCGTCCAGCCGGTGCTCCACCTCGAAGCCGAAGGCGGCGCGGGCGGTGGGGGACGCGGAGGACTCGACCGGTGTGGGCACCGGTCCATTGTGCGTCACCGCCCGCCCCGGGCGCAGGCCCTGCCGGCGCTGTGCGTCGTGCTGGGCGTGCTGCTCAGCGGCCCCAGCCGGCGTGGGCGACGGCCTGGCGGACCAGGTCTCCCCGGCCCCCGGCGAACTCCGCCTGGACCTCGGGGCTGAGCGCCTCCTCGGGGCTCATCCAGGACAGCTGGAGGGCGTCCTGACGGGGGCTGCACTCACCGCGCACGGGCACGATGTAGCTCAGCGCCACGGCGTGCTGGCGGTCGTCGGTCAGCCCGGTCTCGGACGGGGAGGGAAAGAACTCGGCCACCGCGAACGGGGTGGTGGACACCGGCAGCTGCGGGAAGGCCATGGCGCCCAGGTCCTTCTCGAGGTGGCGCAGCAGGGCGGCCCGGATGGTCTCCCGGTACAGCACCCGGCCGGAGACGAAGGTGTACATCATCTCCCCCTCGGGGGTCGCCTGCAGCAGCAGCCCGATCTCGGAGAGGTAGCCCAGCGGGTCGAGCCGGACCGGCAGCGCCTGCACGTAGACCATCGGCAGTCGACGCCGGGCCTCCTGCAGATCGTCCTCGTTGAGCCAACCGGGGTTCGGATCGGGGGTGCGGAGGAAGTTCATACTGCTGTTCTATCCCATGACTCCTGGCGCGGCCACGATCGACCCCGGCCCGGGCCGCCGGTTCAGCGCTCAGCGGAGCCGCCGGCCCCCGCCCCGCTCAGGCGCGGTCCACCCGCCCCCGCCCCGCTCAGGCGCGGTCCAGCCGGGCGGCGGCCTCCAGCACCGTCCAGGCCTGGACCTGGGTGGACAGCTCCACCGGCGCCCCCGGGCGCTGGGACTCGCGGGCGGGACGCGCCGGGTCCGGGGAGAAGATCGCGACCGTCTCCCCGGCGGCGGACGACGGCGCGCCGTGGACCGCCGCCGGGTCGGCCTCGCGCCGGCCCGCCCACAGGACCTCGGCGGTTCCGGTCACCAGCTCGGCGGCGGTGCGCCGGGCCTGCTCGGGCAGCTCCGGGCGCCGGGCCGCCTCGGCGAGGTAGCGGGCCAGGATCCCGCTGAACAGCCCGGCGTCCCCGCCGCCGTGCGTGGTCAGGACCCGGTGCCCGTCCACGGACCGGCCGAAGGTCTCCGCGGCGCCGGCGACCACGTCGGCCGCCGTGCGCAGCAGGCGGGACCGTTCGTCGGCGCCCGTCCCCGGGGCGTCCGCGAGCTCGAGCAGCGCTCCGAGCACGGGCCCGGAGTTGTAGCTGAACAGCCGCTCGTCCAGCCGCGTCACCTCGGTGCCGGAGCCGGCCGCGACCAGGAGCAGCCCGTCGTGGAAGACCTTCCGCTCCGGGTTCCAGAGGGTCTCCTGCAGCCACGCGAGCACCGCCCGGGCCTGCTCGGTGCGATGGGTGCGCACGAAGGCCAGGGCCGCGGGGGCCGAGGAGGCGGTGTTCTTGACGTCGTGACGGGTGTTCCAGAAGACCCCGCCGCCCAGGTCCGTCGTGTGCCCCTGCTCGATCCGGGCCAGCAGGGCGCTGCCCGCGTCCAGGCACGCCACGTCCGCCCGGCCGGCCAGGGCGTGGTCCAGCGCGGTGAGCCGGCCCACGGCCAGCAGCAGCCACGCCATGTCGTCGTAGTAGGAGTTGCGGGTCACCCGTCCGCCGCTGCGCAGGGTGATGCCCCGCAGCAGCCGGTGCGCCTCACGGCGGAACGGCTCCGCCCGGACGGGCTCGTCCCGGTGCCGCAGGCCGGCGTCCACGAGGGCGTCGAGCAGGTGCGCCTGCCACCAGTAGTGCCACGGTGCCGTGCGGGTCCGGGGCCACGGGTGCGCGGGTGCGCCGAGCAGGGTGCCGGGCACGCCCAGCGCCCGCCCGCCGAAGAGTTCGCGGACCGACCGGGCCGCCGTGTCGGCGCGCTCGCCGGCGCGCTCGGCCGGGCCGGAGGAGAGGGTGCGGGGCGTGGCGCTCGCGCCGGTGGTGGTGGGCATGGCGGCTCCTGTGCTGGTGGGGGAGGGGATGCTGCCCCGAGCTTATGCGCTCGTCGGAGGGTGCGGGCCGGACCGGTCCCGGGCGGCGCCGAGGAACAACCGCCGGTGCACCGTCTCGGCGGGTCCGCGCAGACCCCGCCGCTCGAGCAGGACGGCGCCGAGCAGGGTGGCCAGCCACACCGCGGAGCCCAGCAACAGCGCGGCGGTGGGGGTCAGGGAGCGGCCGAGCCCCAGCGCGAACGGCGGCAGCAGGACCGTGAACAGCACGGACTGGGCGAGGTAGCCGCTCATCGACCGGCGCCCGAGGGCCTGCAGCGACCACAGCGCGGGGTGCTCCCGCCCCCGGAGGGCGGTGGCCCCGTCCCCGGTCCGCCGCTGGACCCGCTCGCAGACCAGGGCCACCACGAGCGCGTAGCCGATGCCCTGCGCGGCGCCGGTGACGGAGTCCAGGCCGGTGAGCAGGGCCCCGGCGGCCGTGGAGGGCTCGAGCATGTCCGTGGTCAGCAGGCCCGTGCCGACGCCGGTGAGCAGGCCGGCCCCGATGCAGGCCGCCGCGGTCCCGAGCAGCCGGCCGCGGCGGGCCCCGGGCTCCTCGAGCACCCGGTGGCGGCTCAGGGCCAGGCCGAGCAGCAGCATGGGCAGCAGGCCCAGGAGCTGGAGCGGGGCGTAGGCGACCACCCCGAGCCCCTCGGCCAGCACGAGGGCGAAGTGCTCCTGCACGGAGTCCGTGACGAGGCTGGGGAAGGGTGCGGTGCCGGGATCCCGGACGGCCCAGCTCGCCGCGCCGTAGAGGGCCATCAGCACGGAGCCCAGGGCGGCGAGGATCACGAGGGTCGCCGTGCTCTCGGCGATCAGCAGCGCCAGGAACAGGCCGCCGAAGGCGTAGGCGGTGATGATGTCTCCGGGGAAGAGCAGGCACGCGTGCAGGGCCCCGACGACCAGCAGCCACCCGTAGCGCCGCAGCAGCAGCCCCCGGGCGAGGGAAAGAGGTGTGCCCCGGGCGGCCTCCCGGGCCGCGATCTGGCCCACGCCGTACCCGACCAGGAACGAGAACAGGGGGAAGCCGCGGCCGTCCACGAACATGGACATCGCGGTGTTGACCACGTCGTCCGCCGTCCACCCCGCCGCGCCCGCCCCGGCCCCCAGCGGCCGGTCGCGGGGACCGTCCGTGGGCCCGGGCGCCCAGATCCACGCGGTGATGTTGGCGACCGCGATGACCCAGAGCATGAGCCCGCGGACCACGTCCGGCGCCGGGACCCGCGCGGCCGCCGGACCGGTGCGCGGCGCGCTCACGCGGCGCCCCCGGTCCGGAGGGCGCGCCGGCTCTCGAAGGCCAGCGGGCGGCCCGTCACCGGGTGGGTCAGGGCGACCCGGCGGGCCAGCAGCTGCAGCGGCCGGCCGGGGTCCTCGGTGCCGGCCGGCAGCACCTGCGGATAGAGGGGATCGTGCCGGACCGGGACGCCGAGGCCCGCCAGGTGGACCCGGATCTGGTGGGTGCGCCCGGTCTCGGGCCGCAGCCGGTAGCGCGCCCAGGTGCCCTCCTCGTCCGTGAACGGGGAGCCCGTCCGGTCCACGACGGTGCGTGCGTTGACCGGGCCCGGCACCTCCCGGGCCTGCAGGCAGGTGCGGTCCTTGACGATGCGGGACTCGACGACGCGCGGCAGCCCGAGCCCCGGCCGGTGCGCGGCCACCGCCTCGTACTCCTTGCGCACCGCCCGCTCCTGGAACAGGGTCTGGAACCGGCCGCGCGTGGCGGGGTCCCGGGACAGCAGCAGCACCCCGGCCGTGCCGCGGTCCAGCCGGTGCAGGGGGGAGAGGCGGTCCTCACCGCGGGAACGGCGCAGCTTCACGAGCGCGCTCTGGGCCACGAACCCGCCGCGCGGGGTGGTGGGCAGGCCGTGCGGCTTGTCGACCGCCAGCAGCCACTCGTCCTCGAACAGCACCGGCAGGTCCCCGGGCAGCTCCGGCTCCACGGGCGGGGCCCGGTGGTACCAGACCGAGCCGCCGGGCTCACAGGGGGCGTCGTGGGCGAGGGACCGCCCGTTGCCGTCGACGATCCCCCCGGAGACGAAGAGCTCCTCCAGCTCCGGCGCGGAGGCCGGGAACCGGGCGAGCAGGTAGTCGCGGACGGTGCCGTGCTCCGGCGCCGCCGGCAGCCGGACCCGGACGGGGTCCACACCGTCCCGCAGGGGCAGGGGGGCGGAGGCGGGCCGACGTCGTCGCATGGTGTCCGATCGTGCTCCGCCCACGGGCACTTGTCCACTCGGTGGGCCCGGGCGCGGACCCGGGTGCCGCCGGCGCCCGGGCCTGCGAGAATGGGAGCGGACCACCTGCTGCCACCGACCGGAACGAGGCCCATGGCAATCGAAGAAGTCGTCCTCCTCGACGACGCGCACCGTCCCGTCGGCACCGCGCCCAAGGCGGAGGTGCACACGGCGGACACCCCCTTGCACCTGGCGGTCTCCTGCTACGTCCTCGGCGACGACGGACGGCTGCTGCTGACCCGCCGGGCGCTCGCCAAGAAGACCTGGCCCGGGGTGTGGACCAACAGCTTCTGCGGCCACCCGGCTCCCGGCGAGGGCTTCGTGGACGCCATCGCCCGGCGTGCGGGTCAGGAGCTGGGCTTCGAGGTGACCGGGGTGACCGAGGTGCTGCCAGAGTTCCGCTACCGGGCCGTGGACGCCTCCGGGGTCGTGGAGAACGAGTTCTGCCCCGTCTACGTGGCGCGCGCCGCCGGGCAGCCGCGGCCGCTGCCCGCCGAGGTTGCGGAGTTCGCCTGGATCGCGCCGGAGGAGCTGTTCGCCACGGCGCGGACCGCACCCTTCCTGCTCAGCCCGTGGCTGCTGGAACAGGTCGCCGAGGACCGGCTGCGCCGCGCGCTCAGCGGGCAGGCCCCGGCCCGCCCCTAGCCGGATCCGGACGACCGCAGGCCGCGGACCCCGGAGGCTGCGACCGCACGGCCGGTCCGCCGACGCGCTCCGACTGCGCCGTCCGGCTACGGGGCCGGCCGTTCCTGCGCCCAGTCCATCCGCGCGGCCAGCTCGGCGGCCACCGTCTCGAGGGCCCCGCGGAGGGCGAGGATGGCCGGGCGCTGCACGCTCGAGCCGCGGATCGAGGTGAACACCGTCCGCCGGGGTGCGGAGGGCAGGTCGACCAGCCGGCAGGGCGATCCCCCGCCCGCCCACATGAGGTCCGGCATGAGCGCCACGGCGTTGCCGGACTCCACGAGGCGCGTCTGGGCCTGCAGGTCCGCCGTCGAGAAGCGGACGTCCGGCTCGAACCCCGCCCGCCGGCACAGCTGCTCGCCCCAGTGCCTCGAGGCCGAGCCCCGGGGCTCCATGACCCATGGCAGCTCGCGGGCGTCCTGCAGCGACGCGATGGACGCGTGCTCCGGGCCGGGGGGAACGGCCAGGCGGATGGGATCCGAGATGAGCCGCCGCCGGTCCATGTCCGGGTGGTGGGCGGCGGCGTGGTCCGGGTACTGCTCCGCCACCACGACGTCGAACTCGCGCGTCCACGTCTCGTAGAGCGCCCGCTCCGGCTCGGCCTGCACCATCTCCACCCGCACCTCCGGGTGCTCGCGGCGCATCGTGCCCAGCACGACCGGGAGCAGGGCCAGGGCGGCGGACTGGAACACGGCGACCCGCACCGTGCCGGTGACCGTGCTCAGCGACGCCGCGAGGTCCGACTCGGCGCGCTCGAGGACGTCCAGCAGCTCCGCCGTGCGCGCCACCAGGATCTCCGCCTGCGGGGTGAGCTGGACCCGCCGGCCGGCCTTGGAGAGCAGCTCCACGCCGGCCTCCTTCTCCAGCGCCGAGAGCTGCTGGGAGACCGCCGAGGGGCTGTAGTTCAGGGCCGCGGCCACCTCCGCCAGGGTGCCGCGCAGCGCGAGTTCCCGCAGCAGCCGCAGCTTGCGCACGTCCAGCACGGGCCCATCTCCTAATCGTCACTTCCATTGATGGATCATCTACGGAAAACATCACTTTATTCGAAGAGAAAGGAGGCGCATAGTGAGTGACGCACCAGTGCTTACCACGCAGATCAGGGAGTACCACCTATGACGACGATCCCCGTCCCCGCGACCGCGAACACCCCCGCGGAACCGTCGAACGGACGCGCCCTTCCCCACGCCGCCATCCCGGCGTCGCTCCCCGAGCAGGCCGTGGCCACGGTGCGCCGCTGGCTCACCGAGGCGGAGCAGTTCCCGAAGGACGCCTCGGGCGAGCAGCTGGCAGGAGTGCTCAAGGATCCCAGTGGGCTGGACTTCACCGTCGGCTTCGTCGACGGCGTGATCCGCCCCGAGGACATCAAGGTGGCCGCCCGCAACCTCGCGCGGCTGGCGCCGAAGGTCCCCGGCTTCCTGCCCTGGCACCTGCGCACCGCGGTGCGCACCGGGGGGGCCCTGGCCCCGGCCGCCCCGCAGGTCGTGATCCCGGCGGCGCGCAAGGCGCTGCGCGAGATGGTCGGGCACCTCATCGTGGACGCCAGCGAGGCCAAGCTCGGCAAGTCGATCGCCAAGATCCGCAAGGACGACGTCCGGCTCAACATCAACCTGCTCGGCGAGGCCGTGCTCGGCGAGCGCGAGGCCGACCGCCGGCTGCAGGGCACCCACGAGCTGCTGGCCCGGCCGGACGTGGACTACGTCTCCATCAAGGTCTCCTCCACCGTCGCCCCGCACTCCGCGTGGGCCTTCGACGAGGCCGTGGCCGAGGTCGTCGAGAAGCTGACCCCGCTCTACGCGCGGGCCGCCTCGTTCTCCACCCCGAAGTTCATCAACCTGGACATGGAGGAGTACAAGGACCTGGACATGACCCTCGCGGTCTTCACCCGGATCCTCGACCAGCCCCGGTTCAAGGACCTCGAGGCCGGCATCGTGCTGCAGACCTACCTGCCCGACGCCCTGCAGGCGATGATCCGCCTCCAGGAGTGGGCCCGGGATCGCCGGGCGGCGGGCGGGGCACGGGTCAAGGTGCGCGTGGTCAAGGGTGCGAACCTGCCCATGGAGCAGGTCGAGGCCTCCCTGCACGACTGGCCGCTGGCCACCTGGGGGACCAAGCAGGACTCGGACACCCACTACAAGCGCGTGCTCAACTACGCGCTGCAGCCGGAGCACGCCGACGCGGTCCGCATCGGCGTGGCCGGGCACAACCTCTTCGACATCGCCTTCGCCTGGCTGCTCGCGACCGATCGCGGCGTGGCCGACGCGATCGACTTCGAGATGCTGCTCGGCATGGCCACCGGCCAGGCCGAGGCGGTCAAGCGCGACGTCGGCTCCCTGCTGCTCTACACCCCGGTGGTGCACCCCGCCGAGTTCGACGTGGCCATCGCCTACCTGATCCGCCGGCTGGAGGAGGGCGCGAGCCAGGAGAACTTCATGTCCGCGGTCTTCGAGCTCTCCGCCGACGAGGAGCTCTTCGAGCGGGAGAAGAACCGCTTCCTCGCCTCGCTCGCCGCGCTCGACGACACCGTGCCGCTGCCGAACCGGGTCCAGGACCGCCGTCTGCCGGAGCTGCCCGCCCCGACCGACGCCTTCGCGAACACCCCGGACACCGACCCGGCCGTGGCCGCCAACCGCGACTGGGGCCGGGCGATCATCGAACGGGTCCCCGGCTCCCGGGTCGGCGTGGAGATCGTCACCGCCGCGGCGCTGCGGACCGAGGAGCAGCTCGACCGCGTCGTCGACGCCGCCCTCGAGGCCGGCCGCGGCTGGGCCGCGCTGACCGGCGCCCAGCGCGCCGAGGTGCTCCACCGCGCCGGCGAGTCCCTCGCCGCCCGCCGTGTCGAGCTGCTCGAGGTCTCGGCCGCCGAGGCCGGCAAGACCCTCGACCAGTCCGACCCGGAGATCAGCGAGGCGATCGACTTCGCCCACTACTACGCCGAGCGCGCCCGCGAGCTGGACGAGGTCGACGGCGCGTCCTTCGTGCCGTCCCGGCTGACCGTGGTCACCCCGCCGTGGAACTTCCCGGTGGCCATCCCGGCCGGTTCGGTGCTGGCGGCCCTCGCCGCCGGCTCCCCGGTGGTGTTCAAGCCGGCCGGTCCCACCAAGCGCTGCGGCGCCGTGGTCGCCGAGGCCGTCTGGGAGGCCCTGGACGCGTCCGGCGTCTCCCGCGACGTGCTCGCCCTCGTGGACCTCGAGGAGCGTGCCCTCGGCCGCCAGCTGATCTCCCACCCGTCCGTGGACCGGCTCATCCTCACCGGCGCCTACGAGACGGCGGAGCTGTTCCGCTCCTTCCGCTCCGACCTGCCGCTGCTGGCCGAGACCTCGGGCAAGAACGCCCTGATCGTCACGCCCAGCGCCGACTTCGACCTCGCGGCCAAGGACGTCGCCTACTCGGCGTTCGGCCACGCCGGGCAGAAGTGCTCGGCGGCCTCCCTGGTGATCCTCGTCGGGTCCGTGGCGAAGTCCCGCCGCTTCCGCAACCAGCTCGTCGACGCGGTCACCTCCCTCACGGTCGACTACCCGACCAACCCCGCCGCGCAGATGGGCCCGCTCACCGAGCCCGCCGAGGGCAAGCTCCTCCAGGCCCTGACCACCCTCGAGGAGGGCCAGTCCTGGCTGATCGAGCCGCAGCGGCTCGACGAGTCCGGCAAGCTGTGGACCCCGGGCGTGCGCACCGGGGTGCAGCGCGGATCCGAGTTCCACATGGTGGAGTACTTCGGCCCGGTGCTCGGCGTGATGACCGCCGAGACCCTGGAGGAGGCCGTCGCCATCCAGAACGAGGTCGAGTACGGCCTCACGGGCGGCCTGCACTCCCTGGACCCGGAGGAGATCGGCTACTGGCTCGAGAACGTCCAGGCCGGCAACGTCTACGTCAACCGCGGGATCACCGGTGCCATCGTCCAGCGCCAGCCCTTCGGCGGCTGGAAGAAGTCGGCGGTCGGCCCGGGCACCAAGGCCGGTGGCCCGAGCTACCTCATGGGCCTGGGCGAGTGGGAGCCCGCGCCGCTGCGCGGGGCCGGGCGCCCGGTGGCCGACGCCGCCGTCACCGACCTGCTCACCGCCGCCCGCGCCGGGCGGGCCGGGGTCACGGCCCAGGAGGCCGAGGTCCTCGAGCAGGCGCTGCGCAGCGACGAGGCCGCCTGGGCCGGGGAGTTCGGGGTCGCCCGGGACGTCTCGCAGCTCTACGCGGAGCGCAACGTCTTCCGCTACCTGCCGCTGCCCGTGACGGTGCGCCTGTCCGAGGGCGAGCCCCTCGCCGACCTGCTGCGCGTGGTCGCCGCCGGCCTGCGGGCCGGTGCCGAGCTCACCGTCTCCTCGGCGCTCGAGCTGCCCGCCGCGGTGCGCTCCGTGCTCACCGGCCGGGGCGTGCGGGTCCGGGTGGAGGACGACGCCGCCTGGCTGGCCGGTGCCGCCGCCCTCGGCGGCGGCCGGGTCCGCCTCATCGGCGGGGACCGCGCGGCCTTCATCGCCGCGACCGGGTCCCGTCCGGACGTGGCCGTCTACGCCCACCCCGTCACCGGGGCGGGCCGGGTGGAGATGCTGCCGTTCCTGCACGAGCAGGCCGTGAGCATCACCGCGCACCGCTTCGGCACGCCGAACCACCTCACGGACGACCTGATCTGACGCACTGCTGCGACGGCGCCCCGCGCCGCGGCCCCCGTTCCCGGGCGGACCGCAGGGCGGGGCGCCGTGCTGTCCGGGGGCGGCCGGCGATGGGGCGCCCAGCCAGGACGTTCAGCCGCGGAGCGTTCAGCGGCGGAACGTCCGGTCACGGAGCGTTCGGCTGCGGGTCGTTCAGCTCCGGACCAGGGAGGCGTGGACCACCAGGTTCTCGGCGAACCAGCCGGTCGCCGGGTCGTAGCCGTCGCAGGTGATCAGCCGCAGCTCCGGCCCCGCGGTGTTGCCGTAGACCCGCAGCGTGGGGAACGCGTCCTTCGCGTAGCGCTCGACGGCGTCGACGGCGAACACCGCCGTGGACCCGTCCGCGCGGGCGACGGCGACCCGGTCCCCGGGGACGAGCCGGTGCAGGTCCGCGAAGACCCCCGGTCCGCCGCCGGTGGCGTTGACGTGGCCCAGCAGCACGGCCGGTCCCGCCTCGCCCGGGGTGGGCGAGTCCCGGTACCAGCCGGCCGGGGAGCCGGGGCGCTCCGGCGGGACCTCCAGGGTGCGGTCGGGGCGCCGGCCCAGCGTCATGAGCCGGTCCTCCAGGCCGATGCGCCCCACGGTCAGCTGCACCGGCGCCGAGGCCGGGAGCACCCCGGGACCGGTCCCCGGCCCCGCCGTGGGCGCCGGGGTGCGGGGCGCCGAGGCGGGGGCGGGGGCGGGAGCGCTGGGCGCCGCGGTGCTGACGGTGGGGCCACTGGGCGCCGCAGTGCTGACGGTGGGGCCACTGGGCGCCGCGGTGCTGGGCGTCCGCACCTCCGGCGGGGCGGGTGCTGCGAGGGGGACGGGCTGCCCGGTGACGGGACGCTGCGCCGTCGCCGGGCTCACGGTGACCGTGCTGTCCCCGGTGCACCACAGGCCCAGGACCACGGCGAGACCCGCCACCCCCGTGCGGAGGTGGCGGGTCTCGGCGCGGTGCCGGGCCACGCGGTGGTCGCGGGTCAGCGGCCGCCGGCCGTGCGGCGGCGCAGCCCCACTGCGGCGGCGCCCAGCGCGAGCATCCCCAGCACGGCCGCACCGGCCAGGCCGCGGGCGTCCGAGCTCGAGGCCGCCTCCACGCCGGTGTCCGCCGGGCCCTCGGGCACCGCCATCTGGGCCGGCGCGAGCACCCCGCAGGCCACCGGGATGTCGGAGGCCAGTGGCAGGGCCGGGGCCATGGGGTTCACCTTCGCCTGGGCCTCGGCGGAGAGGGTCGCCGGGTCCGCGCCGTGGACGTTGACCACCGCGGTGCCGTTCTGCAGGGCGGCCAGCGTCGCGGCGTCCACGGTGACGGTCCGCTGGTAGGTGTAGGCGTCGCCCGCCGGGAACCGGTCGATCGCCACGGCGGAGGCCGGGCTCGTGTCCCCGGAGGTCGTCAGCGAGGTGCCGATCCCGCCGGTCCAGGGCTGGCCCTCCATGGAGCTGACCGCGCCGTCCCCGTCGGCGTCGGCGCTGGGGGGAGCGCACACGCCCTGGCCCCCGATGTGGATGTGCTGGGCGTGCGGATAGGGGGCTCCCTGGAACAGGGCGGGGGCGCCGGCGACCTCGACGGTCACCGTGGCCTCCTGACCGGTGACGTCCACGGCGGCGTGGCCGGCGGCGGTGCTGTTGTTGACCGGCGCGAGCTCGGCGTGGAAGGACCAGTGCTCGGCGGCGGTGGCCGAAGTGGCGGGCAGGGCCACGGCCGCGAGTGCCAGTGCGGGCGCGGCGAGCAGAGCGGACTTCTTCATGGGATCGGCCTCTCGGTCAGGAACGACGGGGCAGGAAGGTGACGCAAAGCACAGTTTACTGATCATCTCCCCGGCGTCGAGGCTTTCCCGGAAAGTGCGATCGGGAATCCGTATGACGGAAACCTTCTTCCGGGCCCGTATGCGGGCGGGTAACCCGGCCGGTATAGTCTCTCCTCACACCGGGCGCCGACTGTGGCGCGTGTCACCGCGCCCCGGGCACCTGCCGGAACCCGTGCCGCCCGACCCCCGCCCCGGCCGGTCCGGAGCCGTCGACGAGGCGGGTGCCGGCGCAGGACGACGAGGAGTGAGGCATGGACGGCATCCGCGTGACGGTCAACGGGCAGGAACGGGCCGCGCGCGACGCCGGCCCCCACACCCGGCTGCTCGACTGGCTGCGGGGCGAGGGCCTGACCGGTGCCAAGGAGGGCTGCGCCGAGGGCGAGTGCGGAGCCTGCGCCGTGCTCGTGGCCCGGCCGGACGGGCCCGGCCGGAGCCGCTGGACCTCCGTCAACGCCTGCCTGCCGCCCGCCGCCGCTTTCGACGGCCAGGAGATCGTCACCGCCGAGGGGCTCGGCACGGCGGGCGGTCCCGGTGCCACGGAGCGCCTGCACCCCGTCCAGCGCGAGATGGCCGGGCGCGGCGGCTCCCAGTGCGGCTACTGCACCCCCGGCTTCGTCTGCTCGATGGCCGCCGAGTACTACCGGCCCGAGCGGCGCGCCCCCGTCGGAACCCCCCGCACCGGGACCGAGGTCGCCGGGGAGGACCACGCCGCCGACCACGAGTGCGGCCCCAACGGCTTCGAGCTGCACGCCCTCAGCGGCAACCTCTGCCGCTGCACCGGCTACCGCCCGATCCGGGACGCCGCCTACGCGCTGGGCGCCCCCGAGGACGGGGACGCCCTGCTGCGGCGCCAGGCGGAGCCCGCGCCGGGGCCCCGGCCCACCCGGCTGCTGGCCGACGGTGCCGAGTTCCTCCGCCCCGCTTCCCTGGAGGAGCTCTTCGAGCGGCTCCGGGAGCACCCCGACGCGCAGCTGGTCGCCGGGGCCACCGACGCCGGCGTGGAGGTCAACCTCCGGCACGCCCGTCCGCCGCTGGTGCTCGCCGTGGACCGGCTCGACGAGCTGCGCCGGCTCGAGGCCGGCGCCGAGCGGATCGAGATCGGCGCCGCGCTCACCCTCTCGGAGATCGAGCGGGAGCTGGCGGGGCGCGTGCCCCTGCTGGACCGGCTCCTCCCGCAGTTCGCCTCCCGGCTGATCCGCAACGCCGCCACCCTCGGGGGCAACCTGGGCACCGGCTCGCCGATCGGGGACTCCGCCCCCGCACTGCTGGCCCTCGGGGCGTCCCTGGTGCTGGCCTCGGGCGAGGGCGAGCGCGAGGTCCCCCTGGACGAGTACTACACCGGGTACCGGCGGAGCGTCCGCCGTCCCGGCGAGATCATCCGCGCCGTGCGCATCCCGCTGCCCCTGGCCCCGGACGCCGCGTTCTCCAAGATCGCCAAACGGCGTTTCGACGACATCTCCAGCGTGGCCGTCGGCATCGCGGTGCGGCTCGAGGCGGGCACGGTCGCCTCCGCGCGGATCGGCCTCGGCGGGGTGGCCGCCACCCCGGTCCGGGCGCACCGGACGGAGCAGGCCCTCGTGGGGAGCCCGTGGACCCGGGAGACCGTGACCGCCGCGGCCGCCGTGCTGGCCGGGGAGGGCACCCCGATCGACGACCTGCGGGCCAGCGCCCGCTACCGCTCGGCGATGCTCGAGCAGTCCCTGCTGAAGTTCTGGGCGCGGACGCCGTCCGCGCCCGTTCCGGAGGTGTCCCGATGAAGTCGCTCGCAGACCGCCCCGTCGACCCCGTGGTGGGGGTCCCCGTCCCGCACGAGAGCGCGGGCCCGCACGTCACCGGCACGGCCCTGTACACCGACGACCTGGTCGCGCGCACGCGGGGCGTGCTGCACGCCTGGCCGGTCCAGGCCCCCCACGCCCACGCCCGCGTGCGCGCCCTGCGCAGCGCCCCGGCGCTCGGGCTGCCCGGGGTGGTGCGGGTCCTGGGCGCGGAGGACGTCCCGGGGGTCAACGACGCCGGGACCAAGCACGACGAACCGCTGTTCCCCCGCGAGGTGATGTACCACGGGCACGCCGTGTGCTGGGTGCTGGGCGAGACGCAGGAGGCCGCGCGCCGGGGCGCGGAGGCCGTCGAGGTCGACTACGAGCCGTTGCCGTCCGTGCTCACCCTCACCGAGGCGATCGAGGCCGAGAGCTTCCAGGGGATGCGGCCCACCCTCAGCCGCGGTGACGCCGCCGCCGCCCTGGAGACCGCGGCCCACCGCTTCGAGGGGGAGATCGAGATCGGCGGCCAGGAGCACTTCTACCTCGAGACCCACGCCTCCTTCGCCCACGTCGACGAGGCCGGCCAGGTTTTCGTGCAGTCCAGCACCCAGCACCCCACGGAGACCCAGGAGATCGTCGCCCACGTCCTGGGCCTGCGCAGCCACGAGGTGACCGTCCAGTGCCTGCGGATGGGCGGCGCGTTCGGCGGCAAGGAGATGCAGCCCCACGGCTTCGCCGCCGTCGCCGCGCTGGGCGCCACCCTCACCGGACGCCCCGTGCGGGTGCGCCTCACCCGCGCCCAGGACATCACCATGACCGGCAAGCGCCACCCCTTCCACGCGCGCTGGGAGGCCGGGTTCGACGACGACGGACGCCTCCGGGCGCTGCGGGCCACCCTGACCAGCGACGGCGGCTGGAGCCTGGACCTCTCCGAACCCGTCCTGGCCCGGGCCCTGTGCCACGTGGACAACGCCTACTGGATCCCGCACGTGGAGGTGCACGGCCGGATCGCCCGGACCCACAAGACCTCCCAGACCGCGTTCCGCGGCTTCGGCGGCCCGCAGGGCATGCTCGTGGTGGAGGAGGTCCTGGGCCGCTGCGCCCCGCTGCTCGGCCTCGACCCCACCGAGCTTCGGCAGCGCAACCTCTACGCCCCGGGCCGGTCCACCACCCCCTACGGGCAGCCCGTCCGGCACGCCGAGCGGCTGCACGCCGTCTGGGCGCAGCTGATCGACCGGGCCGACGTCGACCGGCGGCGCGAGCGGATCGCGGCCTTCAACGCCGAGCACCCCGACACCAAGCGCGCGCTGGCGGTCACCCCCGTAAAGTTCGGCATCTCGTTCAACTTCACGGCGTTCAACCAGGCCGGGGCGCTCGTGCACGTCTACAAGGACGGCTCGGTGCTCATCAACCACGGCGGGACCGAGATGGGGCAGGGTCTGCACACCAAGATGCGGCAGGTCGCGGCCACGGCCCTCGGGGTCCCGCTCGCGGCCGTCCGGCTGGCCCCCACGCGCACCGACAAGGTGCCCAACACCTCCGCGACGGCCGCGAGCTCCGGGTCCGACCTCAACGGCGGCGCCGTCAAGAACGCCTGCGAGCAGATCCGCGACCGGCTGGCCGAGGTCGCCGCCCGGCAGCTGAACATCCACCCCGACGACGTGCGGTTCGTGGACGGCCGGGTCACCGGCATCGGCTTCACCGACCGGGACATCGCGTTCGCGGACCTGGCGCGGGACGCCTACTTCCAGCGGGTCTCGCTGTGGGCCGCCGGGTACTACCGCACCGAGGGGCTGCACTGGGACAGCTCCCGGATGCAGGGCGAGCCGTTCAAGTACTTCTCCTACGGCGCGGCGGTCTCCGAGGTGGAGGTCGACGGGTTCACGGGGACCCACCGGCTGCTCCGCACCGACATCGTCCACGACGTGGGTGACAGCCTCTCCCCGCTGATCGACGTCGGGCAGATCGAGGGCGGCTTCGTGCAGGGGGCCGGCTGGCTCACGCTCGAGGAGCTGCGCTGGGACGTCTCCGACGGCCCGCACCGGGGGCGGCTGGCCACCCGGTCGGCGAGCACCTACAAGCTGCCGAGCTTCTCGGAGATGCCGGAGGAGTTCACCGTCCACCTCTTCGAGCAGGCCACCGAGAGCGGCGTCGTCTACGGATCGAAGGCCGTGGGGGAGCCTCCGCTCATGCTGGCCCTCAGCGTCCGGGAGGCCCTGCGGGAGGCGGCCGCCGCCTTCGGCCCCGGGGGCCGCAGCATCGCGCTCGCGAGTCCGGCCACCCCGGAGGCGGTGTTCTGGGCGGTCGAGGACGCCCGGCGCGCGGTGCCCGCGACCCCGGCGTCCGCCGCCGCGCAGACCGTGACGGCGGCGCTCTGACGTGGACTGGCTGGACGCCCTGCAGCACCTGCGGGCGGCGGGCGCGCCGGGCGTCCTCGCGACCGTGACCGAGGTCCGCGGGCACGCCCCCCGGGAGGCCGGGGCCAAGATGGTCGTGGCGCCGACGGCCACGTGGGACAGCGTGGGCGGCGGCAACCTCGAGGCCACCGTCGTCGAACGGGCCCGGGCCCTGCTCGCGGCGGGCGCCGACGAGCCCGAGACCATGGTCTTCTCCCTCAACGAGCACGCGACCGTCCAGCACGGGCGGCAGTGCTGCGGGGGAGTGGTCACCGTCCTGCTCGAGCCCCAGCGGGCGCGGCCCGCGGTGGCGGTCTTCGGCGTGGGCCACGTGGGGTACGAGCTCGCCCGCGTGCTCTCCCGGCTGCCCCTGCACCTGCACCTGGTGGACAGCCGGCCGGAACAGCTGGCGCCCGCCCGCCTCGCCGGCGTCACCGACGGGACCGCCCAGGTCCACCTGTACCCCGTCCCCGCCCCCGAGGCGGTGCTCGCCGCGCTGCCGGCCGGTGCGCACGTGCTCATCATGAGCCACGACCACGCGGAGGACCTCATCCTGTGCGACACCGCGCTGCGCCGGGGCGACCTCGGCTCCGTGGGGCTGATCGGCTCCGCGGCCAAGTGGGCACGGTTCCGGGTGCGGCTGCGCGAGGAGGGCCACGACGAGGCCGCTCTCGACCGCATCACCTGCCCCGTGGGGCTGCCCGGCATTCCCGGGAAGGCTCCCGCGGTCATCGCGGTCAGCGTGGCCGCGGACCTGCTCCGGACCCTCGCGGTGCGCTCCGCCGACGAGTAGGGCCGGTGGCGCGACGGGCGCCCCCGGAGATCAGCCGGCACCTGCGGGGCACGCGCGGGAACGTCCTGAGCCACCACACCGACTGCGGCATGCTCTCGTCCGCGGACGACGAGTAGGGCCCGGCTCGCTCCGCGCGGTCGACCGGGCGGCAGCTCCGGAAAGGGGGGGTGCCGCCCACGAGGGATCAGATCGGGGGCGGCACCGCGAGCTCCAGGCCGGCTGCGCTCCGGTGTCCCCCCACGTGCATCGCACATCGGACCCGTGCGCCGGCCGCGCTCGTCACCGTCAGATTACTGATGTGTACACAAAAGTTCATCATTTCGTAAGATGGCTCACACTCCGGGGCCATTCGTGCGCTGACGTGGGAGGATGCCCGACCGGGCGGCTCCTGCCGGTCCGGTGCGCCCCGGGGTCGGGGTGCTCAGCCCGCGACGGCCAGGGTGGTGCCGAGCTCGGCCTCCGCCGCAGCGCGGTGCGCCGGAGCTGCGGCGCGGCCCCCGGTCGTCCCGGCACCCGTGGCCACCGGGTCGTGGTGGATCGCCGCCGTGACGGTCTCGTCGTCCAGGCCCGCCGCCTCGGCCAGCGCGGTGAAAGGCACTCCGTGGCAGGCCGCCAGGCGCAGCTCGGCGTGCAGGGCGTGGACGGCCTGGTCCAGCTCCCACCGCGCGGACTCGGTGTCCGCCTCGAAGAGCCACAGCCGCCGGGCGGCGTCGTCCTCGCACCCCAGGAGTGCCGAGGCGTCGGCGACCTGCTGGTCGAAGGACCATTCGGCCGTCTCGACGCGTCCGGCCGCGGCCAGCACCCGCCGGGTGAAGAAGGAGTGGAACAGCAGCTCGTCCCCGCGGCCGACGAGCGGCGCTCCCCGGCCCGAGGGGGCCTCCGTCTCGACGAGGAAGCCGCAGGCGCAGGCGTGGAGCCGGCGGCCGTCCACGGCGGCCTGGGCCGCGGCGTGGTTGGCGCGGCCGTCCGGGTCGGTCAGGTCGAGCGGGCGCACCGGCATGGGCCGGCCGCAGTGCACCGGGTCCGTGGTCGTCGTGCCGAGGGCGGCGGGCCGGGCGGCGGCCGGCTCCATCTCGTCCTGCGCGGATCCGTGCTGCACCTGCTGGCTCATCTTCGACCTTCCTCACGTTCCCTGTGGGCCCTGCGGTGGCGAACCGTTCCCGGGGGTCCGGTCCCCGAGATGCGCGCCACATTCATCCAAGTCCATGATCCCTAGTTTGTCTAGTTACTCGAACGCCGGGAATGTCGGTGCCCTAGGATGAGGGGCATGAGTTCTCCCGCGCCCTCGTCCTCCGGCTACTGGTACGGCACCAGTGACGACGGCGCCACCGGTGCCGGTGCGGTGCAGGTGCTGGAGGCCCTGCGGGCCTACCGCACCGCCGAGACCGCCATGCGCCGCCGCACC